>CAZIDU010000004.1:0-83806 GCA_964538055.1 uncultured Desulfocapsa sp.
TCTGTGCTGCCAAAATCGCAGTCATCATTTGCAGAATCCCTCCATTAGTTTGTTGTAAAGCCTGTGCCCGTTTTAGGATTTCAATAGTTATTGGACCGTCAAGATATGAAACTGTTTGAGCTTGCCTTGCATTGCTTGCCGAAACACTTGGGAAATAGGTGACAAACTCATATGGTGTTTCTTCTTTTTCCAATGAACATTTATATTGGTGGGTAGCAAATACATTCCAGCGTACAGAAGGGTCAGGAGAAACAGGAATAGTAAATTGGACAGATTGTTTTCCTTTTTCTATTACACCTTTATTTGCACTGATATCCAATTGGTAAAACCCTGCATCTTTAAATGGATTATCTGGCCTTGCTGCTACAGAGAAGGTTAACCCATTTTCGGTTTGTGCGACCTCTTCGTTGGGTAGCATTACTTTTCCATTGATGGTTGCTGCTGTTTGTTTAGTTACTTCCAGATCCAAATCGGAGCGATCTCTATCGCCAAGTAAGGGGGTTAATTCAGAGTAGAAATTTGGTGTTTCATTTTCACTTTTGAAATATCCAACTGATGCTTTCGTCCCAAAGGGTATGTTCTCCATCCAATACCCTAAATAAAAACTAACGTCTGTGGTATCGGGAACAACGAAACAATAGTCTGGTTGTGTTGTTGGGCTTCTTACAAACATTCGAAATTGAGATAAAGAGGCTTCTCCATTCGATGAAACGAGAGCAACTTTCAAAGTAAAAGTGCCGATGGCTGCATTGTACATCCAATCGCCTGTGAATCTTCTACCTGATAGGGCGGTGATAGCTAAATCCGGATAATCACCATGTATCTTTATATTTTGCGCTGAGTTAACATCCCAGGTCATACCGGTATTTGCTACAAAACCTACAGTCAGGTATTTTTTTGTTAAGCAGGATATACCAAGATCATCCTGCAGCTTATAACTTATCCGTAATGCTTTTCCAAAATCCTGTTTATCAACAGAAACGGAATACTCAACTGAATCATTGCCGGTTTTTATGTAGTAGGTGTTTACATAGGGAGAATGCCATTCATCGTCCCGATAGACTTCTACAGAAATATGAACAGGTAGATCAATTGTTGCTGCCCCGGAGGGTAAGTTAAATGTGCCTGAGATTCGGGCTCCCTTAATAAAAGTTAAATTAATATTTGTATGATTGTCTTGGGCCAGGGATGTCGCGCTTTCTTTTGAAAAAACTGTTTCCGAATCAGCGTAATAACCTAGAATCAAATAACTTGTGGCCGGAGAGGGTGTATAGTAATCGTTTAGATCGCCGTGATAAAGAATCCGGGTGCTGCTTCCTGCTACATCAGGAACCGTAAGTATATAATCGATTGAATTTTCACCATTTGACAATGTATTTGTTGATTGATCTTGATACTCTTTCCCGTTTGCTTCGAATTCAGCAATTACGGAGATAATACTTACTGCTCTTACCAATTCTCCTGAAGGTAAAGCCAACGTCCCTTTGATAGTACGGCCTTTTGGTGCCTCTACAACAAATGAGTTACCGGTATCTGTCTCGATTTTAGATTTGTCGCAAGGACTCCATGCTGCATTGCCTAGAGAGGTTGTAGAATAATAAAAGGTACGTAAATATTCGGGATTCCTTGCTCGGGTAGAGTCGGTAAACATGATTGATACAGTTTGACCACTGAAACCCGCAAGGGGAATAGAAATGACCCCTGAGTTGTTACCCTGGCTAATGACCAATTTGGTTGTATAAAGTTCGGTGTCGGGTACAGCGCCTGGGGCATTGTCTTTGATAGATATTTTGTAATCAAGATCATTGACGGCCGTTTCACCACCGGCTAATTTGAGGGTCAGATCAAGTGAAGCGGCCTGGGCGCTACCGACCATCAGCAAAAATAAAAGCGCAGAGAGTAATAAACTGATTTTTTTGAATAACACAATTTTCCTCTTATAATAAGGGTTCGTTAATATTTGGCGTAATCTACTACAATGATAGTATTTTTCATGACAAATATTTCTTGGTAGGCTATCGCCGTGTGCAAATTAACCAACTAATTAATAGTGCTGGGTTCCACAGGTTTATTTTTTGTAAAAGTAGGATTGCCCCGCGTAGTTGTAAAAGGTTTATTGTTTTGATATTCAAATTCAACCTGGTCGTGCACAAATTTACTCATGAGCATCAAAATTGCAAAATTTGCCGCAGCTTTTGGATTTGTGGATCTCGTTACTTTTTGGTTGTCAGTGATCTCGTAGTTTCCCTCAATAATTGATTCCTTTGTAAGAGTACCAATCCGAAATTCTTGTTTTCCGTCAATGTGGCTTTCAAATACTTCCAGCATAACCAGGTTCCCAAGGATAAGGCCGTTGCTTACTTCGGTTACGGAGACCTTAATGTTGAATGTCGCTAAGATTTGAGTGATGATATTTTTCATTTTGCCTCCTTTTTATCTGATTCCGGGAATAATTGTTTTGGCTCAATCTTCTTTGTTTTGTGAATGGTAATTCGGTATTTAGGCGTGTTCTCCCCTTGTAGGTCGATATGCAGATCCCCGTCATAGAATTCTGCCATTCCTGACAACCAATTACATGCAATTTACGTGTTTTTAATATTGCTGTGAAAATGCTTTCTGGAAAACCATGCTTCAGCAATCCGCTCAATTTGCCGGTCAAAAGGAAATGCCAGGAAGATCAGTATCACTGATATGGCTGTGAAAAAACCTGTCCAGAAGGTCATAGGGGCCAGACACAACAAGTAAAATGTGACCATAAGTACGAATGGTAGAATGTAGGAAAATGTTTTGCTCATCAAATTTGCTTCCCTTCTCCAAGATTAATAGAAATGCCGAACCAGCCATTAAAACATAACATTAACTGTCGTTACGTGTCAACAGACGTTGTGTTGCTGGTTTCATCGTGGTATAAATATATTTATCTGTGAGGGGAGGAAAACATATAAATATATTTATACTGTTTTTTCTGAATATGAAAGATATTTGGCAAATCCTCAAATATTAAAATAATCGCCGTAGGCTGAAAAATGGAATATTATTTGGCAAACATGAGATCAAAGGGGTGGGTCGCTAATCCTGTTGATTTGTCATTTTTTGATGATAAGGAAAAGGCAACTATTTGCCATTCTCGGCTTTTTGGGGAACAAGATAAGATTTTGTTTATCGAAGGGACTGCTATGGCTCATCTGTTTTTTGATCGTGCGGATCAAATAGCATATTTGATTGACCGTGGGTGGTTGAAGGCTGATTAGTGGTTTTTTGTACGGGTATGACTGTAGTAATCAGGACAAGCTAGATTGCTCCTGTGAAATTGGGTGAAATGGATAAAACGGACAAACTAACAAAATGCCAAGACAAACAAACAAAGGCCTCCTCGGGACACTCGCAATTCTCCCCTGGTACTGCTCTGTTCTCACAGCTGTAGCAATATACGTCTTTACCGGCCACCTGTTGCCCAAAATAATTTATGAAGACACAATATTCTATCGTCTGGCAGATGCACTTACCATTGCAGCTCCATACATAGCCGCGATCTTCCTCTTGCCTCTTCCTGTTTCTCTATACAATTCATGGAGAAAAAGAAGGCTCCTTGATCAGCAAAAAAATATTCAGAGCATCAAAGATTTGTCCTGGCGTCAATTCGAGGAAATGACAGCTGAGGTTTATCGCAGGCTTGGGTATTCCGTTGTCGAGAATGACTCTGCCGGGGCTGATGGTGGGATTGATCTGGTGATACGCAAGGATGGTCAAAAATATCTTGTGCAGTGCAAGCAATGGCGAAACCAGAAAATAGGGGTTTCAATAGTTAGAGAAATGTTTGGCCTTATCACTGCAGAGGGGGAGGTTGGAGGGATTGTTATTACCGCCGGCGAATTTACTCAGCCCTCATATGATTTTGCCAAAGAGAAACCCCTGGAGCTTATTGCTGGTAAACAATTGATTGTTTTATGTAGGGGAACACAGAAGGACGGTGACTATGTTCCGGAAGAACTGTATGGAGATTCTGAGCTGCCATGTCCTGATTGTGGAGCAACAATGTATTTGAGGACAGCAGGGCAAGGCCCTATGACGGGCAACAAGTTTTGGGGATGCAGTAAATTTCCTGGCTGTCATGGGACTCGGGATTATATTAATAACTAATTGACCTTATAGAGAAAGAGGAGACAATTCGCAAATGATAGATATTCAAGAAGTTCCATTCACCAAGCCCAGCGAAGAGAGAAGGTACAATTTATTTGATGATGAGGCAGAAAATGGGTATTTCCGACCAACGCCGCAAAAAGGTAAAACGGAGTCAATATGTTAAATTAAGCCCATTTTATGGGTTATTTTTGGTTGATTTGGCTATTTTAAAGGCTGTTTTTAATAGATAAAAACAATCTAGGGAAAACGACCATTCCATTTTGGAACCTGAGTCTTTTCAAGGGATTTGCGGCTAAATACTATTTGCTGTTTTACCTTTTTGCGGGGTTGGGCAAAAAGAGCCATATTCGTACTGGAAGGTTTATTGGAACAACAAACCGGTTTAAATCCTACTGAAATAATGACCGATACCACTGGCACCAGTGATATGGTATTTGGTTTGTTCTGGTTACTCGGCTATCAATTTTCACCTCGTTTTGAAGCGGTTTTTTGGCGCATCGATAAAGATGCAGATTACGGCATTCTCAATGCTATTGCTCGTGGTTGTGTGAATACTAAACGCATCGAGCAGCGCTGGGATGATATATTACGGATTGCTGGTTCACTGAAGCTTGGCACCATTCATTGGAAATAATAGAAGAAGATGAGGCCAGGCTTTCCCCCTTAGCTTACGGTCACATCAATGTCTTGGGGCATTATTCCTTCACCTTGGCAGAGCAGGTTATGAAAGGTGCACTCAGACCTTTAAACAATCTTATGGATAATGATATCGAAATTCCTTAGCGTACGTTTTCGTACCGTTGGACTTCAAACCCCGATACCAATATTATAACTAATTACTGGCGGCTTTTCCAAAATGGTGGAGATTGCGAGTTGGCTTTTACGGGGCTATCCTTAAGAGACCCCACTGTTACCGAGGAGGAGTAGTACAGACACCAGGGAATTGTCATTTCCGTGCAATATGTCATTGGCTATGATCTCAATATCAGATGTAAAATCAAGATCGTCCGAATAACGGTGATTCAGGTCCTGCCGGCTAAGTGCTGTACCACCGGTTAGAAAAAAGGGTGCTTTTGCACTGCTCACGATACTCAGCACCCCATTTTGTAAAGGCTACAGGCTCGCCCCGTAGGATTTTCCCAAGTTCCTCATATTTTACCCTTTTATCTTTACGCCAAATCTTTCCAAGAAGTTCGGGGGTCAGTTTTTCGCCAATGGTTTCAGGATTATAAAACTTGAGAATATCATACCAATTAAGATGCTCGATCATGCGGACCAACAGAGCAGTTTCATTCCAGTGACCAGCATGCTCTTTTTCCCCACACACTACAGCGAACATATCCTCAATAGGAATGTTATAGTCCCAATTTATTCGCTTCAATAAGCGGTACTGTTCAGGTGATATTTCTTTCATTTTGTAAGTACCGTGCTGCCCTGTAACGCTAGGAAGGTAGCCTCTTTTGCATTGCAATGTTTCCCCGATCACACATCACCTACAACATGTTGCAAAATAATCTTACCCTATATTTGCGATCATGGCAAAACCTACAACTCACCACCAAATTATATCATTGGCCTTCAGGCCGTAAAACCCAATCCTTGAGGCTTGGGAAGAGTCAACTTCATGATGATACCATGAAGTTTGGAAGGTAAATATGACATGGATGAGATCGATAAATTCACGCACACCAAAGAATTTGAGGGTCAACATCCCATGCTTTCTATGGTATAATGAACCTATAAAACCAAATAATGAATGGTGGATTATGAAGATAATACCTGGTTTCCAAACAGGAGCAGATCAGGCTGGTATTGACGTGGCCATAAAGCTAAACATTCCTCATGGTGGTGCAATCCCAAAAGGACGGATGACAGAAGAAGGAGTGTTGTCAGCAAAATACAACGCTGAAGAATTGAAAACAAAATTTTACCCAAAACGCACTGAAAAGAATGTTGTGTACTCAGATGGTACTGTGGTTTGCCTCAAAGTATTTTTGGCAGACAATGATATAGAGGTCTTGAATGTCGCAGGTTCTCGGGCTAGTAAAGATTCTATGATATACGAAAAAACCTATGCTGTTATCGAAACAACATTGAGTAAAACAGAATAAAAATAGTAGCCCTAGCTGATACTCATGGTTTTCATAATCAAATTGATATCCCAGATGGAGATGTAATTATCTTTGCCGGAGATTTCTGTTCATCCAGTCGCTTGGAAAGCGTAAAAAAGTTCTCAGCATTTCTATATTCATTGCCACACAAATATAAAATTATTGTGGCCGGAAATCATGACTTTCCATTACTCCATAGTTATATGCTTGCCAAAAGATATATACAAAAGATACCAGGTACAACGTATCTACAGGATACTGGAAAGGTCATAGAAGGAATTAGTTTTTACGGCTCTCCATGGACATCGATTTTCAATAACTGGGCATTCATGTTGTTTCCAGAAGAGCTAAAAGAGAAGTGGAGACTTATTCCAAAAGACACCAATGTGTTGATAACCCATGGGCCACCATCTGGTATCCTTGATCTGGCATATGGGAAACAAAAAGGTTGCCAAGAATTGTTACGGACTGTCAAATATATCAACCCTGTTTTTCATGTGTTTGGACACATCCATGAAGGGTTTGGTGTATCTGGTTATCTTGATGATCAGAGAACAACATTTATTAATTGCTCGATTTGTGATGCGAAATATCGGCCTGACAATGAGCCTGTCGTTTTTGAGTTATGAAATAATCATTTAAAAGATAATCAAAATGAATATCGGTGAGAGGGTCAAATACATTCGCAAGTAAATGAACATGACTGAGACTGATTTAGCTACAATGGCAGGTGTATCAAGAACAACAGTTACTCGTTATGAAACACAGCCAAATAAAGCGAACCCCTCGGTTGAGTTTCTTATCTATCTTGGGTTATTGGGTTGGAGTTGTTGATTGGATTTTAGTAGGTCAAGATGGGCCTGAATTTTATCATATTCTAGCCTTAAAGGATCAGGAGGTTAAGTATGCTTCAATTGCAGAATATACATACCTAGTCATCGAACGTAGGATGACAGAAAAAGGTGTAGTGGACATAAAGCATTTGTCTCAACTGGTAGATGCAGATGAATTAATATTGCAAACAGATAGATATTTAGAAGTAAGTACGATCGAGTGAGAGTGAATTTAGGTAGACTCAAGATGAAAAATGCCAGTCTTGATAAAAAACCATCATCGCTACATGCTTGTTTTCGATAATGTTAATCTTGAAGGAATGCATTTCAAGTTGCAGGAAATCATGGCGCTATTGTGCGGTGAGAATATTTGCTGAAGGACACAGTAATTTTGAACAACATATTGTAATAAATTGGTTATCCAAAGGAAATATTATAAAGTGAAAAAGAACGGTGGTATAGTTAAAAATTGGCAAGTACAATGCCTCTCTTTTTCTCGGGAACAGATCGAATCTGCGTACCCAGGCGAAAATCTAAAACCGATGATTATCACAGCAACAGTTGTGCACGATTCTAAAGGAAGATGGATAGCAGGTTATCACATGAAGACCTCTTTGATTGTCAGAATTGATCGTGAAAAAGGAATTTTTGAAACGAGAAATACGATCTATCAACTGACTGGAAAAGAAGGTGCGGACATCTTCCCAAATTTGGGTGATGGTATCCTTAAGGTTTTCTATTAAGTGTTCAT
Source organism: uncultured Desulfocapsa sp. (assembly GCA_964538055.1). Taxonomy (GTDB): domain Bacteria; phylum Desulfobacterota; class Desulfobulbia; order Desulfobulbales; family Desulfocapsaceae; genus Desulfocapsa. Next base: position 7,839 of record CAZIDU010000004.1, read on the forward strand.
GATGAGAGCGCGATGAACGGACGAATAAAGTAAAAGAAGAATACTTTTACATTTCAAATTATACCGTGAACACCCATATGAATATTCCTAGAGTTATGACTATTTAGATTGCACATATTGTCGATATGTTTTTGATCATAATTCAAAGTGATTAAAAATATTATGCTGTACATTCTCCTAGTAGTTTTCCATAGTATTTCTAAACATGGATTGCCTGCACTAGTCTTTTTGATAGTACCAAATGACTTAGCCTTGCAACGAAGGACAGGGTTCGCAAACATATTAAGATATCGGATAGATTTGATAAGCATACACCTAGATTTGTCACAAATGAAATATTTTTGATCCCCGGAGAGTTTTGCTGATCATGGAAAAATGGACAACCAATTATTCACTAAAATCGAGTGGAAACATGTTGATGAAATACACTCTTTGTCCGAGGCATGGGACTGTAACCAATACAGTGTGAACAGGCAAACATTCTATCTGGGTAATCAGCAAAATGGTTACCCAGTGAAGCTCTATGAAAAACCATTCACTATGTATTTCCCATCATCTTTTGTGCATCATTGAATTTACATTAGAGAGCGGATATTTTGTTTTGCTTTTCAGGGCAATGAACATTAGAGGTAATACGAATTGCATGTGTATTATTTTGTCGATTGATGAGAGTATAAAGCTTTGTAAACATTTTTAAGAAGAGGACCAAAGGGTACGATTATGACTTACATGAATTGTTTTGGAAATCTGGCATAACTGAACGTAATATATTGGAGGATTCGACCCAGTTTACGAAAGATGAAGTAAAATAAATAGTAGGTGGATACTTATTTTCAAAGACTGAAATGATAGAAATGGAATAGCAGAATATGGAAAAAATGATACCCAAATAAATAGGATATATATGTGAGTAGAGAATTGGGTTATTTGATAATCACAGGAGAAAATAAGAGTTGCAAAATGAAGCTAAAAAGTGTGTTCTTGGTGTGAGCAGGCATCAGTTGAGGAAGCTATTTAGGAATAGCATAATATTTGGCAGATTTTGATAATTTCTCCTATATGAACGAAATAAAATGAAATGTGTGTTCAAAAATCAAAAAGTATTTCCATTTTATTAGTTTTTCAAAAACAACCCCTAAAAAATGACACCCTCCCCATGTTACTGCGAAATATTTCGACACCGTTACTGCGAAATAATCCGGCACCGTTACTGCGAAATATGGGCCGTTACTGCGAAATATATCGTTACTGCGAAGCCGTTACTGCGGAATTTTCCGGCACCGTTACTGCGAAATAATTTGGCACCGTTACTGCGGAATTAAGGTCGTTATTGCCATTTTAGAAGATTGAGTTCCTTATCCCTATGCTTCTCCCGCTCCAATATCAATGAGGGTTACAATAGTTCCTCGTAGGCCATCCAATACCATTTATTTAAGGCAATATTGGAGTTGTTGTTGTCGAATTTTTGAAAGGTATAATTTGATATTGGTCTGGCTATCTGCAATTACTTTTACACCGTACTGATACACAACAGTGGGTAGAAAATGTGGCCCCCCACACATTGATCAATCATGTTTGATTTGGAATGACAATATTACCGAACCAGGGTGGATACTATTCTATTATTGCGAGATGAGTATCTCGGGAATTCGGTTCAATTAATCCAAAATATTTTGCTTGATGCATACACATATTATTCCATCATTATTACGAAATATACTTTGTCTGAGATCACATTATACCGATTCATGAATCAAATAATTAGTAGTTAAAAACATCACATATTCTAATACTAAATTATAGTAACTGAGACGCACAGCTTTAGATTATAGCTTTTGTTTTAGTATCTATAAATCTGAAAGAGGTATTCCTGGTGATTGATTTCATTTGCTCCTTTCATCATCTCATTATTGCGTCTTTAGTCTGTTCTATTCGACTTTTTATCCTTGCTCTGCATGATAATAACTGTGAATACATTGATGATATGAAGATAAACGGAAATGGAATTGAGCTATGGCTATAGCGTGTGCATGGCAACAAAAATAAGTATAATATCAGTCGCACGACTCAACACAAGAATGCTCCTGTGTAGACAAACCTATCTACAAATCAGGAGCGGGAAAGGGGGATCTGGCCTCTTCTTTATGCATGGAAGAAGAATTGTTTTCAGGTATTTTCCAGAAGGTTTTGAAGCTTCTTTTTGGCTTCTTCAGGAAGATTCTGAGTGATGATTGGTAAGTGTTCTTTTGACAATGATAGAATCGTTTCTAGCTTTTCTTGCCGCTCCATGTTCTCTGCATTTTTAAGGTCATCATTCAGGATTTTGAGTTTTGTTTTGAATTCATTTCTGACCTTCAGGATTTTGTCATTCATGGTTGCAGTGACATCGGCAATCTGTTTTTTGATTTCTTCTGATGTGGGTGCCTTTTTCTTTGGGGCCATTTGTAATTTCCCTTGTCTGAGGTTTATTATTAAAAGTCAATTGCTCGAATGATATGCCAAATATTATAGCTCGTCAATAGTCCAATTTTGAAAAAACAACATTAATCAGGAACAGTTCAATCATCACATAATTCATAATCGTTTCCTTGATAATCTTAGTTAATAGAGTAATTGAAACCCTTCGATATTTTGGTAGATAAGATCAGAGTAATTCTATGAAGAGTGAGTGATGAAGTTATGGTGCACTGAACGGATTCAAGTGACTATAGTATCTATCCTTTAATTAGATAAGCCATTAAGTATTTCCACTTAGTTAGATTTTGTCTCACATTGCAAAATACAAGTACATCAACAATTCGTTTTGTAAGATTTCATACTCAACATCCAACTACATTACTGCTCACATTTAAAAGTAGATATTAATGCCTCATGAGTGTTTTTTAATAATTTTTCAGGTGTATATGGTTTTGATATGAAACTGTATGCACCCATACGAATTGTTGCTTCAACACTACTTGTCTCAGCGAATCCCGATACAATCAATGCCCGTTGTTTTGGGTTGATTCTTAGAACCTCCTCGTATACCTCTTCTCCTGTATCGTTCTTTAAATTCATATCAATAATCAATAAGTCGAAGTAGCCTGATGTCATACGTTCTATAGCCTCTTTTTTCGTTTCAATTGTAGTAGGATTATATCCAGATCCATTCAATATATCGCTAAGCATAACTTGTTGCGTCTTATCGTCTTCGATGATTAGAATTCTTTCTCCCGAACCTTGAAATACCTCATGACCTTCCATGTCGGTTATAATCAACTGGTGTTCCTTTGGAGGTGCGCATGGTGGAAAAAATAATGTGAAAATAGTCCCAACACCGATTTTTGATTGTACTGCAATTGAGGTGTCATGATCTTGCATGATATTCCAAACAATAGAGAGACCAAGACCTGTACCAGCAGTAGCTGATATATTTTTAGAACTGTAAAAAGGATCAAATATTTTCTCAAGTGCCTCCTTAGATATACCTGATCCAGAATCCTCTAATGTTAACGTAACATATTCACCAGGTTTAATACGATCGAATGAGTGTATCATTGTTCTGAGGATTTTGTTTTTAACTCTACATATTATTTTTCCTTTTTTATCCTCGCCTATACTCTCGTAAGCATTCTTAATCATGTTTGCTGCAATCTTATTGATATGCGTCTCGGATCCCTCAATATGCTTTAAATCTGGTACCACTTCCATTGTAAAATCGATTAGAGGGTACTTATCTTTCAAGAATGAGAACTCTGCTGATGTAAGATATGTAGCAAGAGTTTTCGTGATGAGAATAGGTTTTTTTTCACATGCAACCCCTCTTGCAACTGCAACTATATCAGCCATCATTTCACCGGCTTTTTTACCTGCATCCCGCATTAGAATTATTGGTTTCCGCACTACCGAATCCTGGGGGATATTTTCTAATATATAATCAGGATAACAATTAATAGAGGTTAGCAAATTGTTCATGTCATGCGCCAATCCACCAACTAGCATTCCCATATTTTTTATTTTTTCGGATTGATGCAGTTGAGTTGTTAGTATTTCTTTATCCTTTTTGATTTTTGCTTGAGCAAGGGCAAGCTCTCTCACAGTACGTTGAACTTCGTAAAGTTCCAGGATTGGTATGTCCTGATGTTTTCCATTGTTCTGTAAATTTTTGCCTTCTATATAATCTTTAAGAGAAGCCTGCAGTTTAGATAAGGTTCGAGCAAGATGCCTTCTAATAATTGCTGAGATTATTACGCTAAGAAAAATCAATGACAGAGAAAATAAGCAAACAAAAACAATTTTGTCCTGCGTGTTTTGTTGAGTTACCCTAAGTTGTGAAGTTATGTACTCAACTGTGTTTTTTACATCTGTAGAAACCAAAAGTGTCCAGCCGTATGAAGACGTTTCTTTCACAAAATACATTCTATCCTTTGTAGAAAAGGCACCTTCTTTTCTTATTTTTTTGGAATCTATGCTAATGGCCATAAATTCTTCTATACCACTTATCACTTGGTAATTTTTGTTGAATATAATTGTCGAGAAAGCACTCCCCCCTATTAATTGCATTTCTCTAAATCTCGTTAAAAATGTATCTTGTGTTTTCTTTGACCAATTATTTTCAAATTCAACTGAACCAATAAACAAATTAAGAGGTCTGTAATAAAGAAAATATCCGATCTTCTTTTCAGGTTCCCATCCTTCTTTCCTTGGCCAATACCATTCTTTGTAAATACCATCATTCAACTTAAGCTGATCGACCATACCCATCCCATCAGAGTTACTCATAGCAGCCAATTCTTTAATTCGTTTACCTTCTTTTTGGCTCCCTGATGGATGTACTTGGCATGTCTCATCCTCTGTAAAAACACAGAATTTTACATCTTGTGATGAATAATTAATTGATTTGAAAATATTAAGCACTGCACGTCTCTGATTACTCTCAGAACTATGTATCTTGCTGTGCTCTTCATGGATGCTTGAGAGTAGAGGTGAAACATTTATGACATTGGAAGCTATTTTATTCCGAAGCATCCTTTCTGAATGGGTGACATTATTTTCAATTCTATCACTAACTACTTCATGAATGTTTGAGATAATAGATAAAATATCTAAACCGTTTGTCTTGAGTTCCCTACGTAATAACCTATTCGAGTTATAATCATTGTACGAAATTCTATTATCGATGTCCGAAGCGAAAAGTTGAAGTTCTGTCTTTAGTGTGTCGATACTTTCCTGTTTTATTCTTTGTGAAACAATTTTATTCGTTTGGATCTCATTATAAAACCATGCACTCCCTCCTACTAAAACAGGGATTACAGACGTAACTATCAATAATATCAATATATATGACGAAATTCTTTTTTTACCTTTCATAACCTAAATATCATTTATTTACACAATAACCTACAGCACCAGTCAAAATCTTGTTGACAGGAAATGATATAAAAAATATATCATTCATTAAACAATGGATAGCAGATATATCGGTCATAACATCAGTAATGCCAATAACACCTGTAAACAATGATAAACCGAGGGACGAATAATGAAAGAAATACAAGTTTTAACAGTTTCACTCATTTTGCCTTTTTTCTTAACGGGTTGTTCCGGTAAGCAAAATGTAATTGAAACTGAAACTCTTTCCGTTTCCGGTTGTGACGGCATTGTTCTGAATAATTTAACAAATGCAGTTCGAAAAAGTGGATCCCATTTAGACACACTAAGACGCCTTAAACAAAAAGCGGCCAATGGGAACAGTGATATATCTTCATCTCAGCCGCCTCCTGCTTCCTCAATTCTTTGGAAAAACGTAACAGTATATTGGGATGGCCCCCTAGAGTCTGTTTTAACCGTTCTTGGTAACATTGTAGAGTATAAAATTGAAATCACCGGTAATAGACCTGCTCAACCCGTCATGGTCTCACTTAACACTCAAGGCGTGCCATTGTTCAAAATATTTGAAGATGTAGGGTGGCAAGCCGGAAATAACACCATCATTGTACGCGACGATAAAAGGCATGTGCTTAAGATCGTTTATTCAAAAGGATAACTACCAATGTTAAAAAAATACTTGTCAGGGTCTATTGTCGCATTTGTTATGCTTTCGTCCTCACATAGTGTTGCTACGTGGAAGTGGGACTATACTTGCCAAGGTCATTCCCCTTGTTTTGTTGAAGAAGAAGCTAATGTATCTTCACAAGATAAATTGATTTCAACTCAACAAAAACTTGACCTTGTGGATGATCAACTTCATACGTTGGAAGCCAAAACTCCAACTATTGACCTGCAAATTTCACATGAACTTGAATATCAGCAAGGCATTATCGAAAAGCAAAATAGTAACCTGGAGACCTTAAGAAACCTGTTGTTTGATGAAAGGCTTAGGGTTGCAGAATTAAGTCAAGAAAATGATTTGCTACTGACTGTCACAACTGCTGAGGACAAACAAGAGCAATCTTTTGATTCGGAAAAAAATGATCTTGAGGCACAAGTCCAGGATGTCAAACAGGAACGAACATCACTTGAAAAACAAGTAGCAACCTTACAAGAAAGAATTGACGAAAAACGTGAGGACTTTTTTGACGAAAAGCAGAGCAAGGGAATTATTATCATTAATCCTACATCCCCTCCCTCTATGAATAAAGACCCTGATATTATCAAAACAAGCTCTCGTGATACCACCCCACCTGAAACAGAGTGTGATTTACTTACTGCCCTTGATCAGCAGTTTGAACCACCCACAATGGCCGAACTCACAAAATATCCACCGTCTCTCCAACGGTTGATTGCTATGGGTAATCCTACCTGCGGTTACGATTGTGAAGAGAGTAATAGTGAAATGCAGCAAATGCGTCCACTCGCAATCAGGGAGGCTGCTTATACCATATCTATTCAAACGGCCGTTAAATGGCGTTATCGCAGGATTACCGAGCTGATGGAATCTGTCAGAGGTGACTTAGACGAAGCATACGATTTCTCACCTCTTCTTCTTTATAACAGCAAACTCCTTCCACCTGTAATTACCAAGGCCAATGCCAGTTTTAAACTGGAAAATAGTATGGTGGCTGTATCGTCTGACACAACTTATCGCATTATTCAGGATGCAAGGATAATCACCAAAACACCTTCGTGGAGGGATTATATCTGGAAGGAATTTAAGGCAATTGATGATGTAAACAAAATACTGCTGCCTGAGACTGAAACTGAAGAAAGAGTGTGGAAGGAAGCGATTATTGATGGTTGGCAACAAGGAATGCTTCAGGCTCATCGTCTGTATGTCATTAACCTTAATCGTCTTGAAAGAGATTTTAATGGCATGATTACCTACATGCTCCTGGAAGAACAAAACATAGTCAGTATGCCAAAGCTTTCTGAAGGACGATTTGCGGTAAAAATCTCTGAAAATGGCAAAGCGCTTGATGTCGATCAGAAAATATTCCGTATCACTGAAAAAATTGATTTTCAAGACGTTAATTCTTGGAACCCATCAGCTTCTACGGTGAATTGAATGAATATGCCTAATGAATCCCTGCCTGCTGAAAGTGAAAATACACAAGAAGATCTGATTGACCCAGATCTGTTCATTACATATGAAGACGAACCGGAAGCAATCTGGGACATAATAGAACTTGAAAAACTGTTGAAGTGGGCAGTGAAAAATAAAATGTCAGACATGATTATATCGACAGGAGAACCTATCTGGCTTAGTCGTCTTGGATTGAAAATACCAATTACTCAAAGGAAGGTCACATTCGTAGAAGTTAATGAATTGATAGATAAAACAGCAGAAGGTAATTCGATTGCCTCCTCACTCATGGGTGGATCCGAAAAAAACTACGCTTATGGGTTTCGTGAAGAAAAAAGAAATACTGCCAGTCAATCGTACCGGTTCCGAGCAAACGCAACCTCCTCAACACTTAGAACTGGTTGGGGATCAGTCCTGACATTACGGCATATCCCTAATATACCACCATCATTAACTGATTTAGGTGTCGAAGAAAAATTGTGCGATGCTTTACAACCTAACGATGGGTTTATTTTAGTTGCGGGAAAAACAGGCACAGGAAAAACAACACTTGTTGGTGCTATTCTCCGAGGTATTCTAGAAGGTTATGGTAAGTCGATCGTCACTTACGAAGAACCCGTGGAATTCATATTTAAAGATTTGCCCAACCGTGGTTGCCTGATTGACCATCACGAAATTGGCAGGAACCTTCAAGAATGGGTTAATGCGACACCAAATGCAAACCGTCGAGATCCTGATATTGTATTTCTTGGTGAAGCGAAAGAAAAAGCCACCATGGCCGGCCTTCTGGATCTCGGAAGTATCGGAAAGTGTTGTTATGCAACCCTTCACACGAGCAGAGTTTTCAGTATCGTACCTCGGGTACTTGATCGTTTCGATCATGAAGAACGGGTACAAATGTCAACAACGCTGATAATGAATCTTCGTGTTTTAATCTCTCAACGACTCCTTCTGCATAAAGATCAGAAACAAAGAGTTGCTATCCGTGAATTTCTAATTTTTAAAACCAAGCACCGAGATGCCTTGATGGAAGTACCCATTGAGAAAATACCTCCTCTCATTGCCAAGTTTGTTGAAGAAGACGGACAAAGTTTTTTGATGGCTGCCAAAATAAGATATGACGACGGTTTGATTTCTCGACAGACCTACGAAAGTATTTGTAATGAAATGGAGTAGATATGGAAGAATACCAGAACAATAAAGTTGAACTATCAAGTTGGAGAGACACAGCAATTTATCCCCGATTACTATTTTTTGATGCGCGTTGCTTGTTTCCCATTTTTGGATGGTTGATGCATATGTGCATGGAGACTTTTTATATGGCAGTTGCAGGAATTGCATTTTTTTCGTTTTTGGAATTTCTTAAAATTACGCCAATGGTGATTTTAAGAGGAATTCGGTCTTTTTTATCAGGCCCAAAACGGACAAATTATGATCCAATTGTTTATCGGAGGCGAGTGAACCATGAAATTAAATAATCGAAAGATTTGCTGCTGTTTATTGATGTTTTTGATGTTTGCTTGTGAAGCCGTCGCTATAGAAGAACCAGTAGCAACACAGCAACAAGGTACCCAACCAAATGGTGCGCTGTCACCGTATGTAGACCCTGCAAAGCAATCGAAGCACCTTGATCTTAAGAGCCCTACTACCCGAGACACATTGATTGAGCAAGCGTTTGGTCACCAGATGGACATGATGCTGCCCATGGAAACCAAGCATATAGCTGAACAAAAACAAAAAGTCAGAGAGACAGAAAAGGCTATTCGCCAAGCTGAACCTCTCATTGCAACGGGCAGTAAACAGTTGATTTTGGAGCCTAACGCACCAATTCCTGTAGTGTTGTTGACCCCTGGGTATGTTACGGCTCTGGTTTTTTATGATGTAACTGGTGCTCCTTGGCCTATCACTTCCTGCACAGAGGGTAATGTTAATCACTTTTCTGTTGTTAAGCCTGAAGACTTGAAACCTGGAAACATGATCACTGTCCAAAGTACGTCTTCTCAGGCAAATTCCAATATTATTTTGACATTGGCTGAATTCTCTCTACCAGTTGTGATTCAAATCAAAACAATTGATTTTGAAGAAACCGGAAAAGTTACAGATTCAATGGTGTCTTTTCGGGCCACAAAAAAGGGTCCGTTAGCTAAAGAACCGAAGATAGGGAGGATAACGCAGAGCCCAGTCTCGGACCAACTAATGTCTTTTCTCGATGGCATTCCTCCCAAGAAAGCTGAAAGAATAGATTCTGTTTCTAATTATAATGGAATGGATATGTGGCGTTATAAAGGAGTTCTTTATTTCCGAACAGTGTTTCCTGTTATTTGGCCAGCTTGGGATTTGATTGTCAATGGAAGCGAGGGAATAAAATTATATCGCCTGCCTGATGTGTCAAATATCCTGGTTTCTGATGGCGGCAAAAGCCTTTCAATCGATGTGAAATAAAGGGGCAATTAAAAATGAAAGCAAATAACTCGAGAAAAAGAAAACCACAACGTTGGGTTATTCCAGCGACCCTTGTGCTTGTCGTTGCAGCTACGCTGACAGCATTTTATGTCATTTATACTTCTAGGAAAAGTCTAGCTAATGATGGCTATTCTCAAATGCTTCCAATGGACAATACAACTGAAGCTCTGGTTGGTGGAGATGGTTCTCCCGAATATAACAGGACGCTAAAAGCCTATGAGCAAGAACAAGCAAAACAAGCGGAGCAGTCAGGTGAGTCACGTATTTCTACAGTTATAGGGAAACGCGAAGCTGCCTTATTGATAGAAGACGCAGCTCAACCAGAAATTCCAGAGATCCCAAAACAGCAGCCACCACTTGTTCCTGTTATTGAACCAAAGCAAACACCGGCCGTGGCTAAGCAACAGCAAGACAAGGCTGACCTTGACTATCAAAAAAAACTCGAAGAACTTCAAGCCAGTATCAATGCCGCAGTTTCAAAAGAAATAGCAGTAGTTAACAAAGGTATGAAGAAAGACACTCCAGCACAGGTTAGCAATGTGTTTGAAGTTGATTTGGTCTCTTTGCGTCCTCCCGTCGCTAAAAGTTCTGAAATATATGGAGCATCGGCCCCCAAGGTAACACCTTTTTCTGTGGGTGAAGTTCTTTACGCCGTAAATGAAATTGCCGTAAACTCTGATGTACCAGGACCCATTGTCGCTCAGGTAATTCAAGGCCCTCTTAAAGGTGGAAAATTCCTTGGTTCATTTAAGCGCCACGACGAACAACTTCTCCTGGAATTTGAACAATTCTCTTTCAACAATGAAACAATACAGATTGAGGCCTACGCTGTAGATCCCTCCACAGCTGGTGTTGCTGTGCGCAGTGATGTCGACAACCATTACTTATCTCGCTGGGGTGGATTGATAGGAGCATCATTCTTGGAAGGATTTGCTGATGCTGTGAAATATTCTGGAATGGAAACTTATGTACAGGATGGGGCTATCGTTCAATCATATCCTGAGTACAGTTTTAATAATCAAATGTGGATAGCTGCCGGAAATGTTGGTGAAAAATTGGCAGTACCAATGTTACAGAATTTTTATAGGCCTCCAACAGTTTTTCTTGATCCCGGTATTGGGCTTGGCATTTTGATCATATCTAACTAACGGAGGCGTACTTAATGGAACAGATGATTCAAGCAATCCTTGATGGTGACCACCTTGAAGTATGGAGCGTTACGATTTGTAAACTTTCCTTCTGGCTTGGGCTGTTATTCGTCATACTGGGAATCATTAAAATGACGCAGGTGCAACGATACCAAGGGCGGCAGTCACAGATGATGTCATCTGGCGTTTTGTCCTATTTCGCAGGATTCTTTCTTTTGTCTTTCAAGGCATTTATCGAATCATTAACGGAAACGATATTTAACGTAACATCAACAAACGACTTCAACTTTTCCGGCCCATCAGTTGATATTACAAATTCTTTTACCGTAACGACACCCGGCCCAGAAACAATTTACATCGAATTTGCGGTCTATGTAATTCAAATCGTCGGACTTTTAGCAATTGTAAGAGGTGTGATTTTGTTTCGCTCTGCTAATAAGGACTCCCAGAATGCTTTCGGAGCTGCCTGGCATCTCGTTGGTGGGATTGTTGCACTTAACTTTGTCACTTTTACGAAGGTTATAGGTAATTCTGGAGGAACAGAAGTCCAATCTGTAATAACTCGTATATTTGGTTGATTTTGTCGGTTTAATACTGACAATCAAATCGTAGCAACACGCAGAGGGTTTGTTGCTATTTATATTTATTTCACGGAGGGTTGTAATAATGTTTCAAAAAAAAGGTAAACTGGTAGTTGGTGTTTTAGCTGCTCTCACTGTAATGCTCGTTGCAGGATCTGCACTTGCTGGATTTGCAGGTATTGGAACCAATCTTGGTACTCAAAGTGTCGGTATGGCTGACGGTACAATGAAAATTGGTTTTTGGATCGGCTTGATGCTGGTGATTGCCTCAATTGCAACTTTTGCTACAATGTCAAAAACAAATGTTCAGGCAAAAATTCCAGCGATGATGCTGGCCGGTGGCATTTTTCTCGTGTCACTAGGTTCGTTTGTGCAGTCTGGTTCCGAAACTGTTTGGGGTACCGATCAGTCTCAGGCCATTCAGACCCACTTGAATTTGTCTGCGTTCTAAGATATTTCGCTCTTCCCGTACTTCTCCCGAAACATCTTTTCGGGAGAAGTACACCCATCGAATACAATGACACTTAAATTAAGCATATCGACTGGCGACCAGCAAGAATACAGATTGCAGAGCCACCATGTCAACATTATCAGAACAGCCAAGTACACTTGTGAATACTGTGGTTTTCAAAGCGTACCAAGTAGTACAAAAGATCCCGATTCCCATGAATCTCAAGGATACATGCAGGTTCATTCTCAGTCATATAATATTGATCCTAAAGCTCCTGATCAGAAATGTGTTTGCCCATTTTGCTATCAAACATTAAATTTATCGAGTGTTGAAGTACCAGAATTCATTTATTTCCCATGGGCAACCCAGGAACAAATCAATCATTTGATGATCGTGATTTGTTCTGCAATTCAAATGGGTTTAGAAGATAATCTATTATCTGCCCAGGCAACAAAAACATATCTTCAACTTTTTAATTACAAAAATTATATCGGACAATTTTCACCTTTACTTGGGGAAGATCCAGCCAAATTAGTGCAAGTTTTATACTTGCTATCAAAAGAGGATAAAGACACATATAAACGTCGCGATACTGCATTAACGGGCGTTCGTTACATTGCCCATGAACCCGCAAAGTGTTCAACAATGCATTTTGCTTACTGGAATACCCACAAGTGGTACAGAACAAATATCAAAGAGCATTGGCAGGATATTCATTCAAAAATTATTAAACAGGTCCCTTAGATCATGGGAATAAATATTGGATACTTACATTTCACTGATCCTGAGCATTCACAGAAAGGAATCGCTGCATTACAGGGGCAACCAGTAAAACACATCGAAAACATAGGTGAACTCGCAACATCCACTAAATGGATGACAAATCTTGAGACCACCCTGCCCGGCCAATCTAATGCCCACCATGGACTATATTTACAAAACAAATATTTGAGGATTACCCCAGATAAAATATTAACTTCGCTTAATGCACATCACGCAGGACCTGAGAAACAAGCTTCTGTGATGGCTAGTATCTTGGCAAACATAACATCGTTGGGTGATGCTGTTTTTGGTATAGATCGACTCGATCCATACGAATATAGAAGAAATGTGCGGCAAATGTTTTTACCCGACGATATGTGCCTTTCCAATGATTTGTATCGAATGGTAATCGATTCTACTCAGTATTATACTTTTTGCGGCCAAAAGACAGATCCGAAGAAACGAATTGTTTTCTATTTACCTAAAATTTCCCATGGTAAGAAAGTTTTACAAACAGCCCTACCCGAAGGAACATGGACAGCCGTCAAAGACTTACCCTTTTACACTGAAGAGATAGTGGAATGGATGAAGAAAAGAGAACGTCCATTTTTTGCAAAAGTGACACTCTCACACTTTGATCCCAAATGGCAATCCTTAATTAGCTTTGGCAGATCCTGTATTCCCAAAGACTCTGAACGACAATGGGTTACTAATGTTGAGCTAGAAATGCTCCTTGGGAAAGCAGAGATTGAGATTAAAGAGGTATGGGAAGCAACTGGAACATTAGCATCCCTTAAGGTAATCGATACAGTTCAAGGCCTTATGGTGACTGGCGAACTGGGTATTTCCATTGGTTTACTTGTTGAGAACATTTGGAGTGGCCTGATGCTTGATAGCCCTCCTGGACGCAGGCAGAAAAAAAACAACACAAATATGTATAAGAACATAGTTGGACCATTTTTGCGTGCGGCCGACAAAAGGCTATGCTTTGAAAAAGCTATGGCTTTGCAAGAGTCCGGTTTCACGGTTGCAAGCTATGGTCATGGGAAAATTATTGTCGATACATCGTTCCATGATGATGAAGAGATAATAAAGGCCGCTCTTGATATTGAATTGCTTCCTCCCTATTGTCCGCAGCTTGAATTAACACCTTCAACCGAAGATCCATTTCTGTTTGCTCTACAAGCATATTACGCTTCGGGTGATACAGAAACCTTACTTGATCTTGACCAAGCGGTAACAAACAAAATACTGGAAGATTACCATGCGGCTATCGAAAACTGATAAAACTAAAGAAGCGTATATTAAACGGGCTGAATCTATTGTGATTCGTTATAGCAGGGAAAAAAATATCGCCTGGGATACCGATTATAACCAATTTATTGAATGGTTTGGTGATTTAAGGCCGAACTTAAGAAAAGCTAGTTGGCGGCAATACAAAGCGTCCTTGGTCTATTATTCTGACTTCAAAAACTGTCCGGTAAAATATATTATTAAAATTAAGAATCTTAATGGAACTTTATGCAAAACAAAAAGTAACAACACTTCTGCAAATAAGGTTAAGAAGATAACAGATGAAGAAATGGTAGAACTTACCGAGTATCTTTTGACTAAATCAAATAAGTGGGATCATTTTCTTCAGAGATGGCTAGATGTTGGAATAATCACAGGCCTTCGACCCCAGGAATGGGAATCTGCTTATATCCAAGGTGACGTATTAGTCGTTCACAATGCTAAAAACACAAACGGAAGGTGTTTTGCTGCTTCTCGTATGCTGGATCTGTCAAATCTATGTTTTGATGACTTACGTGATGTTGATTTGTTTCTAAAATCGCTAAAAGATCGTCGTAAACAAGATAGTTTCGATAGTATTTATAAGGCTTGCCGAGATCGTCTACACTACGTAACAAGAAAACTATGGCCAAAAAGAAAAAAATATCTGTCACTCTACTCAGCCAGACATCAGTTTTGCGCCAACGCAAAGAGAATGTTTTCCAAAGTTGAAGTTGCTGCAATGATGGGGCACAAAAATGAGGCAACAGCCACAGAACATTATGGCAAGCGAGTGGATGGTGTAGACCTACCCACTTTTATTCTTCCAGATCCTGAACAAGTACGTCTTGTTCAACGTGAAGAAAAACCTGTTTTTCATAAAAATGTGCAATAATAGCCAAAACCTTTCATGTTGACATCCATACGAAGATAATGTATGTCAAAAGAAAGGAGAATTTTAAAAATGATTTATTTTATTGTCAATAATATAGAGTATCGTTTTGAAAGAAACGATGATCTGAAATACAATGACCAGATTGAACAAATAAGACTTGATTTCCTTAAAACTGACCCTAGTTTTCCAAATTTGTGGCGTTCTCAAAGCCGGAAGGATTGTTGGTTTCTTTTTCCCGACTATTTAACTGTGACTACAATATCAAATGTGACTGGTTGCAGCCGGTCTAAAATTATTACTAGGATAAAGGGGACTACAAAGGGAGTCCTTCGGTTAAATGCTATAAAGTCTCCGGACGATCAGCATTTGGTACGTTATGTAGATTTTGCATATTATGATTTCAACATAATACCCATTAAGAATGCTTTTCTGCTTGACGGTAAAGAGGCGGTAATCAAAAGGTACCTAAATGATAGTCTACCCATAAGTGCTATCTCCAAGGCACTCGGGGTAAGTCGTAACACCTTGGTTTCTTACATTAAAGCGAACAATATATCTGCAAAACCTGAAAAGCAAGAACGAATATCCATACCATTGGTACCAGCCATTAATAAGCATCAAAAAGATCGGATTGTTCCAGATCATCTTGAACAATACCGTGGGCAATACAAAAAATTATCTAAAAATGAGAAGATTACTGTTGTTCGGCGTTTCTTTTTTGAGGAGTTTTGGCCATTAAGTCCTATAGGATCTTTTTTAGGTGCTAGCCATCTCTCAGCGATAAACCTTTCAAAACGGCATATTCCTGAGATTGCTCTTCAAGTTCGCCTCAAGAAAGAAAAGGCTGCAATTAAAAAGCTTTTTTTATCTGAATTAACGCCGGCACAAATTGCAGCAGAGCTCAAGATCGACGAAAAAGCCCTTTCTTTTTTCGCAACCTGTTATCTTCGAGAGCTGGCCGAAGAAATGGCTCTGGGAAAATATGATAGTAAGATAAAGAAGTTTGTTAAGCATAATGTCACGTTAGAATCTATCGCACATTTTTTTGGTGTGAGCAGGAAAGGTTTGAAAAGTTATATCCAAAAGAGAGAAAACCAATAATTTACTTACTGAGAGACAGCTATGGAAACAAAAACTTTAAAGAAGAATGAAGACCTAGGTTCCTTAGATGGTATCTCCAGGATTGGATTGATCGCTAAAAAAGATGGCTCTAAAACCAGCTTAAGAGTAAGAACCCCCGTTGACTTACCAAAGGAAATTGAAGGGAAAAATCTTGACGTGACCTTACCTGCTTCTAAAAGTAATACGCCTGTTTCTTTATATTATGCAAGACAAGGAGCTCTCTCTTATGAGTTCTCTTCGGTAAATGGTAAAGCCGAACTGAATGGGTGGTCTCGCCAACCTCATATTCAATCAGGTTTCTATGCCAAAAAAGAACTACTTGAGCTAACGCACAAGAAAACAGGACAATCGTTTGTCGCTGTACCTGTTATGGACAACCATTTTGAAAAGAACAACCCATCTACATTCAACAAAGAAGGACATGTTCTCATACCAAAAGACGTTTTTGAGCATAATCCCGGGTGGGGGGTAACGCTGGATCATAAACAGATACCCATTGTCAAAAAAGATGATAAATGGATTATTGACCCCGCAAGTCGATTATCAAACGCCATTGATTTTAAAGGGAGCCTCAAGTTAACTCATCCAGATGAGATATATTTAGTAAGTAAAGAGGAACTTGCTGAATATAAGACCAAAGGGCCCCGAAATGCCTGGCAGGGAACAGCATCACCTCTTACCGATGGTACCCTGGTTTTTTCAAAATTTGCCAAAGACTCAAGTGGTATTAGAAACGAAGTCGAAAAACGATACGCCAAACCCATTACAGTGGAAGGCGAACAAATGTATGTTTTGTCAAACCAAAAGAATATGGCTGGCATTTCCATAAGGGGTGAGGTTATGGCTGACAATCAAAACAAGGATAATTCTTCTGACAAAGAAATTCCAAAAACCGAAGCCGCACAGGTAACAGGATCACCATTGCAGCAGAAAGCTGAAGAGATTTATGACCACCTTAAAACTCGGGTTTCAGACAGCGATCGTGGAGGACTAAAAGCCGAATTCGAAGAACTAAAACAAATTATTGAGAAGTACCAGGGCACTCCTGACAAAATCATAGGAAAGTTGGATTTGCGAGCCAATGAATCGATTTCTGAGGCCGGCAAGGTTCTTTTTAAAACTATAGCAGATAGTATACAGTCTAATTCTCAAGAAAAAGAGACTAAGAATAAGACTGGTTCATCCAGGAACAATTTTAAGACTCCCGCAGAACCAACGCGAGGTCCGCAAGGTCAAGAAGTAGTAGCCAGTAATGTTGCCGGAATGGTGGCCGGAACCATATCCGGAGGCGCAAATGTCTTAGGGTCGGCACTTAAAGGTCTTGGTGGTGGTCTCTCAGAAATGGTCAAACTGCATCACGATCGCAAAACAGAACGGCTTAATAATCCAGAGCTTGTTGCCAAAGAACGGGAACAAGGGGCCATTAACTTGCAAACATGGCGGGCAGACAAAGCGGAGAAATCCAATTCAAAGATGGAGGGGATGATGGCATCTGCCTTACAAAGCGTATCTGCTTTATCGAAGAATCCAGGTGTAAAAAGGATACGTGCCATGGTTGAAGACGATCCGAGTCGTTTGGAAGAAGCACAGGACTTGATGGCTGACCATCTGGCTACCCACCCAGAATTACAAGATCATCAGAAGAATGTACAACAGCAAACGAAGAACATCACGAAAAGCATGCGTGAAAATCTCGAAAAAAATCAACTTGCTGGGATAGATCTTGAGGATCGAAAAGGTAAAATAACAGATTTTCACAAAAAAATGTCTGACAACCCTCTCTCTGATATTTTACCGGACGATGAAGACAGTCAAACAAAACTGAGTGAGAACCTGGCTAAACTGATGTCACAATTAGCAAAATTTATGAAAGAAATGTTTATGAAACTCAAAAGTGGTCGCAGTGATGAAGCACAAGAGAGTTCTGCTGCAGTATCAATGTAAGGAGAGGAAAATATGATAGGCTCACTAATGGCCATAAATAAGATCGTTGATCAAGGTGCTCAGATTCAGAGGTCAAGATCTCAAAATTCTGTGCTTCTTGACGACTATAATGTCCTGGTCAAAAAGTTTAACGAACTACGGGATACGTGTGTTACTCTCTCCGAAAGCTTCAATGTCCTGGACAGAGAAAACACTAGGCGGGCAAAAAACGAGAAATTCTTGTACGGCGAAATTGCGGAACTAAAAGAAACTATTACCTCCCAGGAAGACTTGCTTGGTGAGTACCGTCAACTTCGTGAGGAATTTAATGAGGAAATAAAGTTTGTTCAAGCAAGATATATGACGTTTATCAGGGTGCTTGAAAAGGTACCAGATGGGATGTTACTTGATGCCATTGCCAAAACATTTGCTGATCATCCTGCTGCAGACCTGAAGAAAGAATTTAACACGACTACTGAATGGTCTGAGAAAGTTGAGGAGGATTTTTCTGAAAATATCATCGGTAGATTGACGGATCCAAAAAGCTATCAGAGTTTAAAAAAAAAATGACTGAGAATGCTGCGGCTACCTCCGGAAATGACGATGAGCTACGATATGGTGGGATGGGGATGTAGAATTCTGATAAGATTTGAAAAGAGAAAAAGCCTCCCTTGAGTTATCTCAAAGGCGGCTTTTTTTATTCCCTTTCCGTTATTTTGTTTCAGTTACTTTGACATTATAATTCGTAGACGACTGTGCACATATACTCAGGCACTTGATAATGATCACCTGTATCTAGGTCGATAAAACAAATTTCACCATCGAGAGTTTCTGCGTAGCTGATTGCTTCAGAGTCATATATTCCAGATTTATCTTGTCCTGTTATTAATACAGGTGGCAATGGAGCTAAATCACGTACTGTTAAATGACTAGAATTTTTCATGTTACCTACCCAACCCCTCTCCCTTATTCTACACCACAAACCAATTGAGTTTCATGCTCTGTTTAATTGGCAAATCGTGTGTCCGGATAACTAAAGCTTTCCCATACCTGTTGTTCAGGGGATAATGCTTCCGGTTTGATCACAATTTTCTTTCGGTCGCTTTGGTCATACGGTATCTTTTTTTGCACAATATGATTCCCCTGGTACCTTGCCAAACCTTCTTCACCAACACGCATACCAATTTCTCCAGTGATCATACTTTTCCCTCTGTTAGCCCCAACTACTGCCGTATTGTACCCCCCTAGTCCTCTTGGTGCCACAGTGATAGTGTCAGACATTGCAGAACCACCACTGGTAGTTCGAATAGATTCTGGTGAACTGGCCAGTAACGTGTTTGGAACAATACTCCAGATAATAAATACGAGTGTCATCATTCCTTTGAACATTTTCATCTTTTACTCCTTTGTTATCAGTTGTTGTCAGTTGTTTGTTATCAGCAAGGATCATCAGAGCCTGTCTCTGCAGGCTAGGTAGACAAAGTGCTCACTTTACGATTCTATCTATAGGCTTGTTTTTCCTTATTGGTGATAATTTAACGTCAGCATGTATTCGGTCGGGGCATAATTATCCGTAAGAAACAGACCTTCTTCAAAGCTACCCGGAGCATCCAAATATAAACTTAACAATTCATTTGTATGCTTGTCTCCTGTTAGAACAATTTTCTTTCGTTGCGGATCGTTTGATGCAAAAAATGTGATATTTTGAATGTCTCCACTTTTTTCGCTATTATTTACTGGAAATATATAAATTTGCTTGAAATGTTGTTGTATTGTTTTGGCTATACTTTTGTACATTTTGCTTTTCTCACCTGTAACAGCTGATACAATATTAAAAGCAAGATAACCTTTCTCTGTTAAACTTCCGGAGAGTGTGTCAAAAAATTCTGTTGTCGTCAGATGAAAAGGAATATTTGCAGCCGACGTGAAAACGTCTAAATATATGTGGTCGTATTTTTGGTTTGTCTTTTCCAGATAACGTCTAGCATCATCTGTGTGGACTGTTAGGTTTTTATTCGGGGAAAATTTGAAATACTTTTTCGCAATGCCAGGAAGTGCTGGATCAATCTCCACAACATCAACACTTACATCTGGATGCATGTTGTTATAATACTGCGGAAATATAAAGGCGCCGCCTCCAAGCATCAAAACGTTCTTCGACGTTTCTGTTTGAAAATAATCCGTTAATCTAAAAAAATCGGCATATGTTTTGGTTATAAGAAAATCATCATCATGATCTGTGTAGCGAATAGATTGTACTGCAAAAGGTGTGTTGGTCAAATTGATTGTCGGCCGCTCATCACGTTCACTCTGATAGACAATATAACGACAGAATGTACTATCTATGCTTTCCACCTTATCTTGACCAAAAACAATCGCCAATACGCCATCTGTTGGTGTAATTGTTGCTTTTATAATAAACAACATCAGCACGAGTCGAACAAGAAGATGCTTTTTAGGACTCAAAGCGATAGCCATTGAAATTAAGAGTAAAGGCAATAAGTACAATATCCTGTTTGTTCCAATACTTGGTATTAAAACAAATCCTGCAAGTATCGTTCCGGCAATGCTTCCGACCGTAGAAAAGGCCGATAATTTCCCAATGGTTGTTGCTGTGAAACCTTCTAATTTAACTGCGTGTTTGACCATAAATGGGAAAATCATTCCCAGGATTATGCTTGGTAAAGCAAACATCGCTATGGATGCCATGAAAGAGCTTAGATAAATATTCTTGATCTTAGTGCACAAGAGTATAAGTACCAGCGAATTGACGAACAGCATTGCTGCTGAGAATATAGCAGCCACGGTTAGCATATTGGCAAGTTGTGCCATAGTAAATTCTTTCCTGTCTGCCAATACTCCTCCAATCCAGGCACCCAAGGCGATACTTCCCAGAAAGGTACTAATAATGGCAGTCCAGGTTATCGTTGAATTGCCATAGTAAGGAATTAAAAGCCTTACACCTGCCAATTCATAAATCATCCCTACCACCCCTGCGACAAAAACCATTAAATAGCTTTGTTTCATCATCACGTCCATATATTTATTTTTGATAATATTTGCAATATCGTTTAAAATACTTTTTTATTATAATATTTTCAATAACGTATTTTATCTTATTTACCATTATGTACTTTATATGAGGTTAATATGCTTTTAGACGAAGATCAGCAGAAAATAGTAAATCATCGTCATGGACATGCATTGGTGATTGCAGGTGCAGGCTCAGGAAAAACTCATACTATCGTGTCTCGTGCTATTAAACAGATACAGGATGGAATATCCCCTGAAAGTCTTTTGATGCTCACATATACGAACAAAGGATGCGCAGAAATACGTGAACGATTCACTGACATTGGCATAGCTACACCAACCATCTCTACTTTCCATGGGTATGGCTATAATGTTATCCGTTCACATCCAGAAGCGATGCAAATGAGGGCCTACCCTTCCATCATGGATGCAAAGGATCAACAATCACTTTTGCGTGATTTTATGCGAGACACTGGTATAGCAAAAGACGAGTTGAAGGGAGCACTGAAATTTGTAGATCTGATGGGTAATGAAGGGTTTGACTATTCGACAGATAGGGAACAAATGGCAGCATTTGCCACCCAACGAAACGTTCCATTGGAACTAACAAGCAAAGTTATTGAAGCCTGCGGTTATTTTGATGAATGTAAGCGGTACGATAATGTTCTCGACTACAACGATCTGATCAATCTGCCCATTAAAGCACTGAGATACAATCCTGACCTTCGAGAGCAAATATGCAAAAATATCAACGACATATGCGTAGACGAATGCCAGGACAACAATAATGCGCAATCCAGCTGCTTAACCTACTTAAGCCTGAGACTCTAATTTACATCGGAGACAAAAATCAATCGTTGTATACGTTTAGGGGCGCTCAACCACAAAATTTAGATGCTTTCCAAGCCGAATACAAACCTACTGTTTATTATTTATTAAAAAACTACAGATCCCATGATGTCATTGTTCGAGCTGCAACAGATTTGATCAGAAATAATCCGAGTCAACCGAAAGAGCGACCATATTCAGCCAGAAATGATGGAAGAAAGGATAAGATAGAATACTGGACCCATGACCGTGAAACACACATGGCCGATGTCATTGCTTCTAATATCGCTACCTCACTGAAAAAAGGTACCTTACCACAAGATATTGCTATTTTGTATCGTGTTAACCGCATCGGTAAAGCCCTGGAGCCTGCTTTACTGAAATATAAAGTTCCCTATCACATCAAAAAAGGAATTGATTTACTTGGCCGCATGGAAGTAAAAATGCTTATCTCCATTGGTCGGCTGGTCGTTAATCCCCATGACTCACAGGCTTTGAACCGACTTTCCACCTTGATTCCCGGCTTAGGTGCCAAGGGCATCTCTTCTCTTATTAAGGCAAGCAGAGAATCCGGAACGGATCTATGGAAAAACCTACATGTCTTAAAGGGCAAATCGCTGAGCTCGATGAAAGAAATGAAACTTGGAATTGCTAACTTGAAACTGGCCGGCCCTGAACATCTTCTGAATTGGGCGCTTAAAGAAACGATCTTTAAAACATGGCTGAAAAAAGAGGCGCTTAAGACTGCCAAAATTAGCAAATCTGCGAATCAAGACGAAGCAATGCAAGGCATTTTAAAAGCTCGCATTGCAAACCTTAAGGTTTTGCAAGTTGCAATTATGGCGAGACTAGAGGATGTGAAGGATGTGTCCATTGAAGAAAAGTGGTCTCAGGTAATTATGGATTTGCTACCGAAACCACCGGATGAAGCTGAAAATGAACAGGCTGTAACACTTTCAACTGTCCACTCTGCCAAGGGTTTACAATGGGAACATGTATATATTGCAGGCTTTTCAGATGGTCTAATTCCTCTCAAAAATGGAGAGACCGACCAAGTTAATTCAGTTGATGACGAAAGATGCCTCGCATACGTAGCACTCACTCGAGCTCAAAATAGACTGTATCTGCATCATACTAAGTCTGCTGTTGTTCATGGTACAATTAAGACATTCCCGTCCTCAAGATTTTTAAAAGAGTTTGGTAGTGATGAAAATATGAAAATAATCGCCCCTGATAAACAACTTACAAAATCATATGTTGTCCAAGAACAAGAAACGAATGCCTTACAAAGCGCTCCTTATTATTCCAACTAATTAGTCGTCGATATGATGCTCTTTCTTTTTGGCTTCCCACTCTTCCGGGCTATACACGTCAGACTGTTGCAAGAATGCCAGTCGCTTTTTACTTGTATCAGCAGGAAGTAATGCAACCATATCATTGGGCATTTTAATGATCAAGGTGTTCCCTTCTTCTCCTACAAAGAACTTAACTTGTCCATTTGGGCAGCCACCAAGATAATGTATTACCTGCTCAGGTGTTATGTTAAGACTTCCTATTTTACTAATAGGAAAGAATCCGCTTCTTGGAAATACCTTCTTTTTCGCTTTTCTTGGTGCCATCTTTCTAGGTTTAGTGCCTGCCATTGTAATCCTCGATTTTTAGAATATAAAGTGTTGCCCCACCTTAATTTCACCATATCATAAAATATAGAGGAACAAAAGAATTTTTACACTTTTGAATAAAACGATCTTTTCACCAAAAACGGAACCTACCAAAACACTGGTACATTCCGTTTCTCTTACTTCAACTCAACATTTCAATTACAGATCATCTAATCATTCCTTTTCCTGTTACCGTTGAAAGACCTCCTGCACCTGTTCCTTTGAATCTTTCAAACATTGCATTAATCTTTTGTTCGTCTGCACCTTCACCTCCACCAGGGATATGCTTGCCAATGAACGAAAGTACAATATCTGGGAAATAGACGATTAACGAGAATATCTTTTGCGCTGCAATTATTATGATCATTCCAAAAAGAAAGATTGTGGCGAAGATTGTGACAAATCCTCTTGAATGATATGCATTCATGGCACTCGTTGCAATACTGAAAATCTCAAATAAATATGTACCAAGGATCCTAATCAAGATAAAAGCTATCATAAAGCCGACAACCATTAGTGTTGGCCGAAGTAAAACATTTAAAACGAGGATATAACCCTCGCGGCCATGGTTTCCTGCAAGCCCTTCTCCATCCGGCAACGAGTGTGCGGCTGCCCACAGGGGTGCCCCAACCATAATAGTAATTGTACTAATCACCCATTGTAGCCCGGCTAATATCCAGATCAACAATGGAATGGCAGGCAAATAGAATGCTAAGGCTATCCCGAGTGGATAAACCATGAATAGCACGACCAGGGCTAAAAGAAGTAATTTTATCATCATCAACATTACAGTGGGAAGTTGTTCTCCACTGTTTGTGCCACCAGTTAGTGAACCTCCTGTTGCTGCATTTGTCCATTCCACCAGTTTAATTTTGAGTGTATCATTAAAGAAGATGCCTGATATCACGGCATTACCTGCAAAAACAATTTGATGCCCAATTTCTTGCATATTGAGAATTACATCTTTGTTTCGGGCAGCAGCTGGGTTGGCCGGGTCTACCCCAGACATTTTCTGCAAAAAATACTCCATGGTTTGATCCGCTGGCCATGAAAACAACTCGCTGATAAAACTATTTTTCGGTCCAAAGGTCACCATATCCTCCTGTTGCGGTTGTGTCGTCTGAGTGATTAACGTTGCTTTCTTCAGGTAATCATCAAGATTTCCACCTGAGACAGCGAACCGCTCTAAAATATTGAGGTCGGCTGATTCAGGACGTGGCATATTACCTGCTTCAGCTAATACACGTTGTGTCGCATTGCTTAGAACCCAATAGTAGGATCCTAGAGCAAGCCACCCTTTTCGTTGAGCATTCGTCAAAAATGTAGCTGATTCTGTGGCTATTGTGCTGGTTGGGTTCAAACTCGATAGTATAGTATTTGCCATGGAGGTGTAATATGTCGTATGTGCGTTAACATACGCTGCCTGGATTGCCGCAAGATTTGGGCCAGATGTTACTACAGGATTTGCTAAATTCACAAGATCTCTGGCCACTGGTGCCAAAGCGGCTATTAAGACCTGTGTTGCAATATTTTTCCCCTGACACGAAGCGGATAAATCATCGTCGCAAGTGACCGTTACCGATGCCATAACGGAACCTGACATGAAATTCATAAGAAAGTTTTTGTTAGGGGCAGAGAATTGGTACTCTGTTACTTTGTTGGAATCTGTAAAAATGGGAACATACGCAACGTTGCCATTTTGTAAAGTTGTGCTATCAACTGTCGTGTAATAATACTGTATGACTAATGCTTTAAAAACTGTATTACTCACTTCATTAGCATTTTGATTGAGCCCAGGAACAGAGCCTTGTGTCAAATTAGAGGAAAAAGACGTTTCAGTGGTATTGAAAAAATTGTTTAAGACCTCTTGATTAACAAGGTTGGCATAATCAATTGAATAAACAACGAGTTGGAATATAATTATTTGAAGAATCGAGAGGCCGCAAAATATTGGTGCCAGAAACGACACCCCCACAGCCGCGCGAATTGGTACCCAGATCGTGGAAAACCTTCGCCCAAGAGGGACACCTTCATGCGCTGTTCCAGTAACACCAACAAATGTTGTCCAAAGCATAATTCCAACGACACCCGCCAAAACGAATATATTGAAATATTCTAACACTTTATATATTGTATATTGCGATCCAATGTTTGTTATACTTAAATCGACACCTAATTCCCACCACTGCGGGCTCCACAAGTGATCCATCAGCCGTACACTGATATCAAATGGTTCGTTGGTATTTGCTCCGAAGGTAGCCATATTCAATCCTTTTAGTAGTTAAGAGTAAGCCAATCTTTAAACAAAACCATCTTCTCTGTTTCGAGAACCCAATATTTCCAGAATCGTGCTAATACAACAAAACCCAGTGCCAAGATGGTTAGACAAAGTTGCAGATAAATAAAAAGTGCATCTGTTGTTGTTAAACCGAAAAATAATAAGACGATCAAAAAAAGGTACGAAGCTATTTCTGTCAATATTCCCCGTTTCACTTTTGGTATATCTGCTCTACTCAACTGCCAATGCTGCAACATAGAATCAAAATTGTCTAAATCTGGCGCATTTTCAGCTGTAACCTTGTTCTTATCTCTAATATTTTTTGAACTCTTCCAAAATGTTCGAAAGCCCCCTTTGAGATAAGCAATATTTCTTTTGTTTTCCGTTTTTGTTGAAGAGTAACAATGCTTAATCGTTCCTAACGGTATTACGTGTTTAAACATGCCGAGTATCTTGTTCATTTTGTTCTCCCCGATCAATAGGCTTGTATAAGTGAGCCGCTGTATTCACGTTCCAGGTGTTCATTTGAGCTCTGTTGAGCAGTTGTTGCCGATCGTGACGCCTGAAGAGCCGTAAGATATTGTTGAGTTACCAATTCCAAACGGTTAAATTCCATGTTGATGGCCTCTACAGCTAACAATTCTCTCACGACGCCCGTTTTTGTTTTACGGTGTATATCTGTGATGTATGTTGGGTTTCTGTACCTACTGGCAACTTCCATATCTAAAAGTGTTTCGGCTGAAATCATACCGCCCACAATTTCAGGAGGATTTTGGGGGATGTCAATAGACCGGCACATTTGATTCATCCAGTCCTGCAGGGCGTATAGTGGAGCTCGTCGTGAGATGATGTCAGCTATTGCCATTTGCGAAATACTAAGTTTTGCCTGCTTTAAGCGTCTCAATGTTTGGTATTTTTGGCCTGCCGATTTCGCCAAATATTTTGCGGGTGGTTCGAAATCAACGGATGGATTGGTTAAAAGTGCCCCAGTATAAGTTGCCATGGCAACTTCGCTGTCGCTCATTGTTGTGTTTGACGTAAATATTGTTTTCCCATTTTGAAAAGCATTAACTTGAACAGCTCCACTCATCATATTGTACGCCTGGTTCGGAGATGGAACCGCATTGTTGTATGCATGCATTCCTTCAAAAATATCAACCCTGGCGTTTGGTAGAGACCTGGATCCATCGACTATACCCATTGCCCTTTTTTCCTCACAGCAGGCAAATGAACTTTGGCTTAAAGGCGAGTATATTAAATTGTTTTTTGCTACAATTTCAGCTACTGCGTGTTGTTTTAGTGTGCCTGCGACAGCAGTTGTTTGGGCTTTTTTTTGCATTTCAATTTCTGATGCGATAATCATTTGATGTCCGGTATAATCTTCAGATCCTTCTGTTTTTACATCTAACAAATCCCCGACACCACTACTTATCCAGCCGAAGACAGCACTGATACCCAAACTTGAGGCTATAGTACACATATCTATCGCAGGAATTGCAGCTGCTTTGTTTGGCAGGAAAATAATTACAATTAACAAAAAAATATTTGCTTTAAGAGATCGCATTAATTTGACCTTTGCTGAAGAATGACTGAATGCATTAATTGATCTATTTGCGGATCATATTTTTTGGCCACAAGATTTGCATGATCTTGGGAATGAACAGCTAATCTTTGTTCGGCTAATTTTAAAAGTCGTTGCTGAAACTTCAAATCTATTGCTTCCATTTGAAGCAATTCTCGCCATAAACCATTTGGATATTTTCGGTGCAAATCATATCCCCAATTTGGATTGCTGTATCTACTGTGAACCTGCATCTTAAGAACTGCATCAGTACTTAATTCGTTGTTTACAATTGCGGCAGATGATCCTGCTGGGACACCTTTTGACTTTTGCATTTGTGTATGCCAATCTGCAAGGTCGTATGCAGGCATATGATAACTCGCAATGTCTGTAGCAACTCGCTGAGGGATTGCATGTTTGCTCAGCTGAATTTTCCGTAAAACCTCATACTGTTGCCCTGCCGAAGTCCCAAGCACCGCAGGTGTTGCTTTAAGTGCTGGCATTGGATTTGTGGCTAAAATAATACTTCGGAGGGTGTTACTTGGAGTCGTTGCTGTTTCGTGCAATGGAAAAATTGCCCAGCCCATATCAACAATAGGCTGATTAGCAACAGGTAATAATTGCCCATAAAGTACATTTGAAGAAACAAAATTATTATTATAACTAACTACAGCACTGTATAAATCGTCTTGAGTTTCCTTTCTCTTCGATTCACCTTGAATTAAAGCAATCCCAAGTTCGTCATCACAGCAATTAAAACAGGATTGAGAAAGTGCGGAGAATTGTCTGTTGCCATCCAAAGCAGCTAAAGCTATGACATGCGTTTTCAACTGCGAGCTATACACTCCTGCTTCTGCCTTTGCCATTGTTACGGCTGTTGCTGCAGTATCTAATTTTGCACTGGCAAGATTTTCTTCATTTGTACTTTCCAACGTCATAATTGCTTCAACAGTTGAATTGTAAGCTGCGGCGGCTGCAATCATAAGAGCATCCGTTATAGTTTGAGGAATATCTATTGTGAATCCTGCGTGAACAGGTGTTGCTACAGCGAGATGAAGCACTATCATTAGATTTAGAATATTTTTATTTATCATTGAATTACCTGATCCCCGCTGAATTTCTCTATTTGATCTTGATAATAATCCCCACCTTCTAAAGCATTGAATAATGCATATATCATTTGAATATCTTGGTTTGCCCTGTGGATTTGTTTTTTCAATTCCAGTTGGACCGCATTCATTGCAACAATTGTCCGTAATCCACCGGTTGGCGTCTTCCGATGAAGATCGAGGTGCCAGTTAGGGTTCGCAAAACGAGCTTTAACTTGCATAGCAAGAGAACTGGCATCTGAAATCACGTTACCGGGGCTATCTATATCGCCAACCGAGCCTCCTAGAGATGCCTGTATTTGGTGAAACCATGGATCTCCAGCCAGATTATAAGCAGGATACACATTCCCTGCCTGGCGACTCAAAATCCTTTGTGTTAAAGAAAGTGCTATATTCTTCAAACCTCGCAGAGTCTCGTAATGTCTTCTTCCCGGGGTATCTTGGCCGTAGCCAGACAGGTTAATGGCTGGTAAAGGATTTGTGAGAGCTATTATCTGGGCAGTTGTGTTTTGAATAGTTCCTGTGGCCGTTGCGCCTGTGGGCATTATTTGCCTTCCATCTGCTAGCCCTGATATTGCCGCATTTCTGTATGGAGTTGAAATCGTTTGCCGTAAATTTTGCTGTGAAGTAAAGCTATTATTAAAATTTGTCACAGCACTTGTGAAGCTATCGCTGGCTACACTTGCACCCTTACTATTCTCTGCAAGATTACGAGTCATGCATTCATTAGTACATGCGAAATCGCTTTGACTTAAGGGCGACCACATATCATTGGTGGATGTGACTGCACTAGCCACAGCATGTTGAGTAAGAGCAGATGTCAATCCCGCCGTTTGACCTTTTAGTTCGGCGGCTACTGTTGCGTCAGTAATTTTTAACTCAATAGTCTCGTCATTAAAAATCTCTGTAAAAGAAGTTATTGCATCTGATACGGTATCAAAGAGAAAATCAACAGCACTTGTTAATGTTGCACCCACAATATCCATCATCTGTGTATCACACACAACATTTGAATAACCACGTGTTGGAAACGAAATACATACGAATAATAAAAGAAGAACTGTCGCTTTATTTTTCATTTCCTGCAATCGCCTCCACATTTCCTTGTACTTGGCTTATAGCAAGCGTATAGGCTTCCTCAATTTGCGGATTCAATAGCATGTTAGTTTTTTGCGAAGATGATGTTGCTGCCATAAAAACTTCCTTTTCGGCGCTCTGCAAAATTCGGCGTTCAAACTCTAAATTTACAGCTTCCATCATAGCAAGTTCACGTAAAAGACCTGCGATAGGTTTTCTGTGGAAATCCAGAACCCAATTTGGATTAGCATATCTTGCCTCTGTTTGGAGACCCAAAATGCCATCGGCACTCATCAGTCCCATCTCAATGTTTGGGTGAGTCGGACCAGCACCAATACTTTTAGCCATTTGGTCAACCCAATCCTGCATCATATAATTTGATTTTTTGTTGGCCACGATCTCCGAAAGCGCTAATTGTGGGACAGCAAGTTGGGTGTTTTTAATTTTCTTTAAGGCCCTATATGCTTGCCCAGATGGAGTGTTCCTGTGATGGGGGTTTGTCAATGCGGGAAACGGATTTGGATTAATTACCAAGATTGTGTTTTCTAAGACCTGGTTAATATCTCCGGGAACGATATTATCGTCATCAGGAAAAACATTTGTTGCTTTTACTTTCCCCCCCCCTGATGCAGCAGAGAGAGAATTTGTAAGCATTTTGTTGGACATATGCTTACTTGTCCCAAAGGTGTAATAATTATACGCAGAATTATAAAAATTTTGATAAGACCCATCTCTTGTTGGATTACCATTATTGATATTGTTGCACTCTGTTTCTATACAACAAGCATAAGAACTTTGGGCAAGCGCCGAAAAATCAACATTGTTATCAGCTATTGCTTGAGTTACGGCATGTGTTTTTAGTGTACCAGCGAAAGACATCATATGTGCTTCACTAGTTTTTTCAATTGCTGCCGTTATGGCTTCTTGATGTGAAACTTGTGCATAGCCTCGATTTTTTTCCTCATCGAATTCCAAACCAGCATCAGCCTTCATCTGGTTTGCATAGGAAAGCCAAACCAAATGTGCCGCATGTTCAAGCGCATCGTAAGTCGAGAGACATGTTATGCACGTCGCTGAAACAATTGCCGGATGTAGAGTCAAAATACTCACAACAAAAATGCATTTTAGTTTATTGAACATGATCTATAATCGCTGCAGATTGCGCCTCATCAAGAATTTTATCATATTTTAAATCTAAGTATGTTGCTAATTGAGTAGCCAGAACTACTCGGGTTTGTTGAAGTATGTTTAAACGTCGCTGCAATATTTCCAGTTTAACTCCCTTGGTAATTGCCAATTCTCTTATTAGTCCCGCTTCAGGTTTACGATCCATATCGGGCCCGTAATTTGGATTTGCATACCTTGCATCTATGCGCGTATTTAAAATTGCATTAGAACTAAGTTTTCCATTGGCGACGGATGCCGGTGTTCCGGATCGACCTGTGGCTTTGTAAAGTTGCTCCGCCCATTCCTGCATATTATAAACAGGTGCATTTGAAGCTATAATTGTTGAGAGAGCCTTTTGGGACGGTGCCAATTTTGTGAGCTTTATTCCTTTTATTATCTCGTATTGCTCTCCGGCTGTTGTTGCAGATTGACCCGCCGAAAGTCTGGGGGCTGGTACTGGATTCGTGCTCAAACTCACCAACCTTACACCAGCAGCGACTTCAGCTTCTGTTAAAGTGCCATTCGTTGGGAATATATTTGATCCTTTAACTACCTTTTCTGCAGCGGGAATAGACCACTCCTGCTTCAGAAATCTTGTTCGTTGAGCGATACCGTTAAATTGGTTGTTCCGTGTCTGAATTGATGAATAAATCGTGTCGTCTAGGCCACGCTCTGTTCCCTGCCCCGCAGGAATATCCTCAAGAGCATCATTACAACATGCAAAAGCGCTCTGACTAAGAGGTAAGTATTGCATGTTGTTTTTTAAAACTCTCTTCGTTAGTACATGCTGCTTCAATGTTCCTGCTGCACTATATGTAGCTGCTTCAAAAGATTTCATTGCAGCTTGTATTTCTTTTTCCTGGCCTGTGTTATCACCTGCCAAGCCAAGCATTCCATCAACCTTATCCTGTACAAGTGATGCAGCTACATTATCTAATGCGGCCATGAACGTAATTCTAATGCCTTGGGTTACGTCGTTGAGATCAGCAGCACTACAACAAATCGTATGTCCAGGAGAAACCGATGCCAAAATAACAAATGGCAATAATGCAACCGTAATAATTACTTTTTTAATTTTCATCGTGGCCTTGGCCCGGCATCATCAGCCTGTTGCGTTTGTCTTTCTGGCATTTTTACCGAGTAAATAGCCGAAGCTAACTGCGAGGCATTTTCTATAGTCTGATCGTATAGTTGACCAAAGACTTTTTGTTCTGCTTGATTTGTATAACTCTGTTTTTCTTCAGCACTTTTGTCTTTATAAGAATAAATTGTTGTTTTTATTTCATCGAAAGCCATTTGTAGACTTTGTTCATAAACAGATCCAAGGGTTTTTAAAGTAGACTGATAGGCAATATCTCTATGTCGTTCATCCGGAGAGGAAAATGTTTGACTTAATTGTTTGCTGTCCAACTGTATTTGTTCATTTAGCTTTGCCACAACTTCAGAAAAAGACTTGGTGTTAAGATAAAACTTTTGCAATGACTGTGGCTCATTGGAGACTATTTGAACTAGTTTGGCAGCAATCTTTACACCGGTTTTCGCTTCGATGAGTGTTGCCAGCGGAACGTTATTATCGTTTGAAAATATTTGCTCAACATCGTCTTTCATTTCTGGCATAAATTTGAGAAACAAGGATGCTGTTTTCTCAGGAGTAATTTGTGAGCCCATGATTTTACTTTGCCAAATTGCCTGCATTGAATCGGAAATGCCTTTGCCAATTACTGCAATGGCCGCTGGTGGTACCTTCTCGTCAGACCAAATGACACTTGCAATTTTCTCTGTTGTTGCTCTGTGAAAATCATTTAGTTTCTTAGCATTTTGAAACATCTTTTCAGAATCACCATCGGCATTAACGATAGCCATGCCTAGTAATGGGGCTCTCGTCTGAAAATCATTCAATTTAATTTTAAGCGATGACCACGTATTAGCACCACCAGATGAGGTTACCTTTTCGATAGGTTTTTCCAGTTTTGCTTCAACTGGTGACGGAATCTCTTCCGTTTTACTGACTCGTTCCCTTGCTCTTTGCTTATCTTCAATATTGAGCAATGATTCTTGTTTTGGTCTGGTCATCAACGACGAAAGCATTTTTTATTCCTTTATTGAAGTTGTGCGGCTTGATCTTCCATAAAATGTTGCGCCCGATACTGTGCTTCTCGTTCGGCAAATGTCGGAGCGATATCCTTCCACTTTAACGGCACTTCCATTTGCCTCATATATGACGGAAAAGGAAGTATAGGCAGACTATCTAACTCAAGAGCATTCGGTGTTGCTGAGAGTCGAATCGCAGTGTTTATAGCATCGAGAAGCATAGCCGGTACTGGGTATTTTGGTGTTTTGGGTTTTGGCGCTTCAATTTTCACTTTGTACCCCAAAAGAGATTCGTCATCTTCGGATATAAAAAAGCCGTTGTCCCAGATATGATCTGTTTTTAGAGTTGCATCTATCAACAACGTTTGCTGAAACAATTTGACCATTCCACCATCAAAAGCCGACATTTCAGATAGGTCCAATTTATTCCCGTAGTAATACGGGGTCACTTTGGCACTTTGGAGAGCGTTAATAACGAGGCCCTGCATCTCCTTTGCAAACTTATCATTAGTTGGTATTTCCTTTTTATTGATTTGTAAGTTCATCAATGTACTTTGACCTCACTGTTTGCGTTTTCGTGTATTTCATTCACCAAGTCTAAAATCACATCTCTTGCATCTTTATCACCGCTCAAACTAAATGAATGGCGTCTGCGCTCAATCTCACGCTTAACTCCACCTGGATACAATTTACCGAGGATCTGCAATGTCTCTTGCACTCCTATTCGCTCATAAAGAGAATCGCGAACGGTAACATCTTCTGTTGTGGATGAAAAAGCCCACATAGCAAGGGGACCCAAAGTATTGGTTAACTCCTGGGCGAGTATCCCAACATCCGTTTTAAGGATGGAGATCATGTTTGCACCTTTGGGACCAGGCTTTCCAAGATGCCGTAGTTTCTCAACAATTACATCTGTAAGACCAAACCTGTCTTGCAAATTTTCAACTGATTTTTCATCACCAGCACCAAAGATATAAATTTGAGTTGCCAAGTCGATTAAAATCTCAGGATAATCTTTGATACTTTGAGAATAAAGGCCGATCGACAAATTCCATTTTCGTGACTCTCGAATTGATGTTTCAAGATCGCCAACGGTCTGATCAGAAATCGTGTTGTTACGAAACACCCTATGTGTCTCATCATATGCCAAACGTTTAGGATTTTGTCGCATTTGCGCAATTTGCTTATGATGAAACGTTTGATATTCATCAGGCATCTGTTCTACATCTGTGGGCATTAGAAAGAATTTACTTGCCACAACGTGACGTGCAAGCATATACATTACAGCAGTTTGTCTATCAGCCCCTGCTCCTCCACGAGGAGCGACTTCATCCAAATCCAGGGATATTATTTTAGCCGAACCAATATCAAATTGTGTGGGCCTTTTCAAAATTGGATATTTGTCAATAGCCTCTATAATTACCCGATGGAAAAATTTGGTAATATTTTCCCCAGACCCGGATTTAAACTGATATTGATCTGCAACAAGGGAATTATTAACAAAACTTGCAACTTCATCTAAGCGAGGCATTGCATATCTTTGACATTGTATAGCTTCACTTATTAGACCCTTATGAAAAAAGATGTCCACGAGTTCCCACCACGTGGTATACTCGTTTGTTGGTATTTCATGTTTCTTTACTATTTTAGCCACAGCTTTGCTATCCGACGACTGATATACCCGTGGATTCTTTTCATCTGAAAATTCCCTATAAGCCATATCAATAATCGTTGAAGAAATTCCATCTACACCATCTTGTGGGGCATCTTTATTTAATGGTGTAGCGAGTAGACACAAGAAATTTACCAGGTACGATTTTTGATTAACTAAAGGTTGACGACAACCTAGAGGAGTATCAAAAGGATTTATCGAGTATTCAGGGCGCATTTTCAAACGCTCATATATAACCAAATGTTTTTTGTCTTCAGGCAGCAAGGAACTAAGCAAAGAAATAAGTCCTTTGGATGAGGGACCGATGTCAATAATAGACAAGTACGGCAACTCCGACAAACCTGGCTGAAAGATGAATCCGAAGTTTATCGTGTTCAAGAAAACTGACTTCCCGCCACCCATGGGACTTACGCCAAGGTCTACCCACGCAGCCTGACGTGATGATTGAGGATGAAATGGGATTATTTTTCCATCTGGTGTTCTGAAAACAAGAGAGCCTGCATCCCAGGGAGACGCTGGTCTAGACATAGGCATCATATAGAGTACTTCGGTAAGTGGAGCGGCACAGTTCGGAGCTGGATGGGAAAGCATTGCTCCTGGAATTGTGGAGGCCACACCAAGCATTGGATCGCCGATCATTTCTGTTACATCGCAACTGCCCCAACTCTGAACAGCTGTTGAAAGCTTATTTACCTGTTGCCCTAATCGGGAAAGAGCATCTTCACCCTCATCGTAAACCCATGTAGAAAAAGAGGCTCTAAAACGTACTATACACTCATCGTGTTGTTTTTCGAGGCCTTCTATCGCACGAACAAAACGTTGATTTGTAGAATTTTTAAATTGGAGAACCTGTGCCAAAACATTTTTAAAATTGACATGTTTCAAACCATTTGCATCTATATAAAAACTTGCCCGCCAAGGTATGTTTTTATCTCTCATTTTTTCAAAAAGACTCATGAATGATTGCGGATGCTGCGGAGGTAACGCCAATAAAATCCCCTGATGAAGCTTGTTCCCTATTTCAACAGCTTTTTTTATTACCATTGGTTCACGAGGAAAAAGTTGTTCCTGTAGTGATGGATAAAGATACGTTTCAGGACTTGTGGGAGATGCACCATATTCTGGAAATCGTATAGTTAGTTTATCACCCGGCAAAACAGGTTTCCAATTTGAGTCTGTAAAATCGTAATCAATGATTGATCTTATCTCATGTAAGGATTTGTGAGCAGATAGAGTTTCGGCAACGATACCCATGGAACCAAAAGCATCCGTTATCATTGAAACAAAAGACTCGTGCTGATGGACAAGTTCCCCCATTGTCATACCGATATTTTGCGTATGTTTGTTAATGGGAGGAGATGTTTTCACCGAGGTCTTACGCATTTTCCTGCGAGCTCGGCCTCTTTCTCTCGGCGACAAAATCTCGGGCTTTGTCCAAAGTACAAAATAAATATTCTCTTCCGCACAATATTTGGCGATTGTCTTTCCCCAATCATCAAAAATATTTTCAATGTCAAAACCCATTTTCTGTGCTGTATTGCAAGATGGCTGAAGTAACTCCTTCACTTTTGTTTCAGCGATATATGGGTTGTAATCGTAAACTATTTGTAACAGGTGACCGGGATAAGAAAATTTGGTGTGTAAAACCTTTCCCTGTTCTTTCGCAAATTTGAGATAATCTTTTTCTCCACGACCAACCAGAGACCCTTTAACATTAACGATACTGCACATGGATCCATTGTCCGACACAAGAGTGAAATCATTGTGTGGATCTGCTGTTTCCAGCCGGCAATAGTCATGTAACCCCAAGCCGATATAGCCGTTAGCGCCCTGAACAACATCATCAAAAAGTTTAACTATTTTTTCACCTATCATTTTTGCATTTCCTTTTAGCTGACTTTCGTAACAAGTTGTTTAATTAGGATGCCCTTTGGATTCACTGTTGTTGGAGTACGTTCAACGACGACTTTTGCTGATAATTTTTGTTCATTTTGGACCCCATTTGAATCCTCAAAAGTTACAATCATTGGAAATTCGATTATCCATGTGAATATGCCTCGCAAATTACCGGCCTTGGTGATAATCGGTGCAGATGTTGCGATACAGGTTGCTGACAACCGCTTTTCAACTATTAATTCCAGATTACCGCTAGCCTTCAGCGAAGCAAGAACCTCTTTAAATGCCTTGCTTGTATATCGTTCTCTCATATTTGTAAGTTGGGTTTTATAGTTTCGAAAATCGAGAGACAGGGTATTTGAAACTGATTCTACGCACCAATCCAACAGTGCACCTTGAGACATAATAGGTTGAGCCAGTGGAATCATTGGTGCCAGTCTCAAATCTGGAGTTGAGGCAAAATAGGTAGGCTTTGGCACATGCGTATATTGATAATAGTTACCCAAAATTGAAAGCCCTGCGATAATAATCGAGGCAAACGCGACACGAATGGCTAAAAAGTAAGCTTTTTGGTAATACTGTTTGGATTCAACAACGACTTTTACTCCTCGCTTTGCACCTTCATTCGTTTCATCAATTTCTCTAGTTTCAGAAGAATCAATATCCAACACATTTTGCCCATTGATCGTTTCCTTCTTTTTGTTTCCGAACATTTTTAGCCTCTTAATTATTAGATATTGATACGATCGTCGTATGTGATCATTTGATGTAAGTGCCGTTTAACTTTTTCAGGATTCTTTGTTGGTACCGGATCAGTCGGATGCTTAGCTGATGCTTTTGCAGTCTCTACCAATAGTTTTCCGGTGGACGCAATTGCTTCATCATGCGTCGCACCCAATTGTTTTTCGATATCTACTATTTCCCCCGCATAATCAACTTCAAGCCATTGAAAAAACCCTTCCTGCTCCATTCTTTTGCCACAATCATCTATTCCTGTGGTCGCAAAAGTTGCAGCAGTTGTGTCTATTTTTTCAAGACGTATCTCGCTAGTATTCTCTTCAATCATAGAATCCACTGGAGAAGGAACAATCTCTTGTTGGTGCTCAGTGTTTAGCACCGTGGCAATACATTCTTCTTCGGTTATCGTTTGCTCTCCGGTCAGGAGAGACATAAGCCCCAAATGATCCTCGTTACTACATCCATACTCTTTTTGATTTTGGGTCAATCTTTTAAGATTCTTTGCAATATCAAGTATTTCAAAATATTTTTCTGTATTAATTTGTTTTACTTTCAACATATGTGCAACACGTAACTGTTGGGCCGATTCCAGAGGTACATCAGTGTAAAAGGATTCACCGCGAATAAGGTGGCCACGAAAAAACAGATGGTATTCGCCCTCAATCTGATTTTGCAGGTCACGGAGGGTAACTCTTTTCATGCTGCTAACTTTTGCATGGCCCTGGTCTCGATAAGAAAATTGAATCCCCTGCTCACGTTGCGCTGTGGGCTGTGGAATATGATATCCGTCTGACTGCAAAACTTTCGCATCACCACCGGATAGTTTATCAACTAGTTCCCATGTACCTTCACCGGATTCTACAGTTCCAAATATTTTAATTTTGGTGTTTTCAATGATTTGCTGAGCACCCTTTTCATCAGACCCTTTGAGACCGCCATACGACTGTGTAGCACAACAACCGACCACGCCAAGGGAGCGCGCTTGAGTATAGATCGAACTAAACCCTGGCGTAGGTATCGATTCCATTTCATCGGTAATACTCATAAATACCGTATTTGAGTCGGTTGGTAATGCTTCTAAAATATCCTCTACGGTGCCTTCCAATGTTCCGTCACCAAGACCTACGGCACAGGCATTTTTTAAAGCAGAAAGCGATATCTTTCCCAGATTTTCAAGTTCTTGTGGGGACTTTGCAAGAGAGGGTAAAAGCACACAGCAAATTCTTCGCGACATAATCACATCATAAAGATCAACTTCGCCAAATTCGGTATTGTAGATATTACCGTAGGTGTCTGTAAGGGATGCAAGGGATAAACCAAAATATGATCGTGCATAACCAAACTGCTCTGGAAAAGATCTAGGTTGGCCTGACATGGGATCCTCGTCATTCCCCTTATCTGCTCGCCACCCCACTGACGCTAAAAAACTATGCAATGCATCTCTCGTCGGCCTTGAAAGATCTTTACGAACTGCGAGTTTGACATACTCTGTAAGGGACATATGCCTACGAATTGTATTAATATTTAATTCTTGACCATGCTTATCTCTCAATTCAACAAGACCGAACATAAGGGCTGTGATCAATGTTTGAGCGTTCTGAGCAAAAATAGCATTATCACCCGATGAGTTTGGAATGAGTGACACAAGGAGCTGTGTTAATGCTTCAGCAGAACCAAATGCAAATGGATTATTTGTGTTGGATGACCTGGATATTTTTGGCCCGTAGTTCTGTTTTGAACCACTCTGATAATTCAAAACCCTGAAATCATCATCACGTCCACACATTCTACACATCGTGTATATCTGCATCGGAAGTTTTGTTGAGCCCTTCGGATCAACATAGTAATAACCACCACATGTTGCTAAAGCACCACCAAAGCTAAGACCGTGTAATATCTCCGTTTTACCACTACCTGTAGTTGCACAAACAAAAATATGAGTTAAACAATCTCTCAAGTTCGCCCATAATTCCCTATTGGTTCTCAATTCATTCCCGAAAAACATTACACCCGATGATTTAAAATATTTTTTTCGACCAGGGATAGGATCTGAATAATCTGTTTGATTTGCAGAACAGGGCAAACGCATGGGGAGTGTTTCATCTTTCCATTCCCGTAAGAACCAAATGAAGTGCATAATCCCTAGAAATAACATAATATTTGTTACAATAGGCATAACAAAAGGGATGATGACATATCCCCCCATGCAACAAAAAGTCACTGCACGAAGTTTGAAGGGGTCGGTGATTTGTACCCATATTGATCGGACATCCCTTAATTGCTTATGTTCATCAAGAATATGTCGTTCTTCAAGGCCTCTGAGTTTGCGAGTAATTCTATGCTTCGCCATCGTCAACCTCTACTTCAGGAATCACCAGCCATCCTGTTTCAGCTATTCCAACTTCAAGTGCGTCTACAGCCCCCAAGACTGTTGGCGTGTGCATTGATTCTTTTTTGGCTTTAACCGCCTTTTCAGACTCAAAATGATTCCAAGAGCCAGCACCTTCAGCCCATGGAGTATTACCGCCGACAGCATTGAGAGTGTACCATAAGAGTCTGTCAGTAGGTCTCAACCAGAGGAATACAGATGATGGAAGTAACCCTTTTACTCTTGCATATTCATACAAGGCCATCAAAAAAACATTTAGGTAGGCCTGATGATTTTTTATGGAAAACCGCAAGGAATCAAAATTCCCATACTCTTCGATGAGCTCTGCCGCACCTGTAACATCAATACAAAAAGCAAGAGTGATCGTTTCGGTATAAAATAAAGTTGCTTTTTCAATAACACGCCCTTCTTCTTGAAATGATCTGTTCATTTGATC
Organism: uncultured Desulfocapsa sp.; assembly: GCA_964538055.1. Taxonomy (GTDB): domain Bacteria; phylum Desulfobacterota; class Desulfobulbia; order Desulfobulbales; family Desulfocapsaceae; genus Desulfocapsa. The sequence goes on from CAZIDU010000004.1 coordinate 47,893, forward strand.
CAGGAGACCGTTTGCTTTTTTCCTCCCTTCTGCCCCGCTTCCCTGAGCCACAAAAACGGCTATTAATCCCTGTACATAATCAGGAAGTTCATTGATTATATCGGTATTCAAACCATTATCGGTCATGATTGGCTGTTCAAATTTCATCCCTAGTTGCTCTGTAAATACTTGTTCTGCTTTCGCACGATCCAGACAATTGTTATCCGAGTCTTGCAGATACTTTGAGGATTCTATGGGGAGTTTTGTTGTCTTGTCTAATATTTCATCAATATCAATGGGTATATTGTTTTGATCAACGAGTAATTCATTTTCCAGAGCAAATTGCAAAGGAGGGGTAGCAATACGCCATGGGCCTTTGTGCGGGTTCTCGTCTAAAATATTTCGTCCTACAACAGGCAATAGGCCGGGATATTCCTGAGAATTTTCCTGCAGAATAGTCTTCATTGTATGTTTACGGGTATAAGCCATGCCTAGCCCTGTGCGCCACATGACAAATGTCAACACTAGTAAAACAAAAGCATTGAACCACCTCATATAGCGACCAACAAAAGTAAACATCCGAGTTACAATTTCAAAACTATGGTTTCCCGGGTTCGCGTTTTTTATTGTTTCGAGAGCTTGCTGAGCTTCATTGAATCCTACCCACGCAAAAGGCGTGATCTCAATTTGGTTAATGCCAAATAAGATTGAATTGACTTCATAACGGTAGTTTGAATAAGCCATTTTTATAGCAACTATGACTAATAACCCTAGTCCGACATAGATCATTTCTGTCGTTATCACGCTGTTGCGGTCGTTTGAATAACTCATTTTAGTGTATTTGCTCTGGCCAATATTTGCTTAGCACCATCATATCTGGAAGTGTCGTGCATAGATGTAAAAGAGTCATAAACGTCGAGTGCATATGCCTGTTGTTTTTCGATGTTTGAGGAATGAAAACGCCCTACTGCCTGCCAAATTGATTGTGATTCTTGCATATAATTTGCGAGTATCCATGTGAGCAACATGATGTTCTTGCAACCATTATTCCTCACTTGAGTTTCTGTAAGGCCATACTGTTTGACCTTTGCCAGCCATTGCGAGTTGATAAGAGCTGGACCAAGATCTGTAGTGCCATTCAAATTTTTGAATTTTGTTCCTATTTTTCCACCTTCTACGTCGAGAATGGAAACAATAATAGGCATTGGGATATCGTAATGCATTCCCGCTTGCTGGACGCACTCCATTGTCACGGGAGAAAAAGCGCCATCTTGGCCGTTCACTTCACCTGCGAAGGAAACAGTAAGAACGACAAACATTGCTATTTTTATTATTATCGCTATTGTGAAATATTTCATGATGGTATAAATTTACTTAAAGCACGAAAAAAGGCAATATTTATATTTATACTGTTTTGCAGTTTTTCATATCTTATTACTATTTTCACTGTTATTAGCGTTATTACAGGTGAGGGTTATCGATGGCACTGTTGGAAAACAACGAAAAATGGCTTGATTCAATTTCACCAACTCTACGATATAAGCTGGAATTACTAGAGCTTGGAGAAGACTGGGTTTTGAATGATGATGAATTCAAAGTAATGCTTGAACAACTGGCACTAAGAATCTCACAGGAAGAACACTTTCTACAATCTTTGTTTGATGATGACCGTATTATCTCATTGATCGTAGTTCTGGCGCATGTTCGATTTGGCGTTGCTTTAAGAATATTTGGATTGGCCGACCCGACAATGATGTTTGAATCTACAGTGGTTCAGTGGTGCGTTGACCATGTGGATGATACAGGTCATGCACCGGTATGCAACGTTCTTGTTTCTCGATTTGACTGGATTATTCAACAAGATCTAAATAGTCGTATTTTTGGAAAATTTACTCGGCAGCGAGTAAAGAAATTACTCAATTCTATCCCCAGGTGATGCCCATGAAAAAACTTTTCATTTTAACGCTTCTGATATTCTCCATGTTAATGGTAAAAAACAAGCCTGTGGAGGCTGCTTGTAATTGCTACAACGTAAAAACAATAATGGATATTACCAGGGAATCAGTAAATGCTAATGCTTTGGAGGTGGTTAACCAACTGATGCAACAACCGGATCTTTCTTCGGTTACTAGTTGCTTAACTGCAGTTAGAGGTGGGTTATCAGGCTTTTTCACTTTGAGTTTACCGAGCATAGATTCCTTGCTTAGCGGAGTTTGTGATGCTGTTATGCAGGCAGTCTGGAATGCCGCCATGGGTTATTTGCAAGGCTCTGTACAGGGCATTTCTACATGGGCGTCATTCTTCGATATCAAGTGGAACGGTCAAATCGGAGGTTCACCCCCAGCTGACGGAAACAGTCTTTTTACCATTGACGGTGATATCGTGAACTTCAGCGTTACTCAGCATAACGTTGATCTGTCTGGATCAATTCAGAATTTATTCAATTAAAAATCTTTTTTATCCCTGAGATACCATGGCAAAGCGCAAACCAATTTCATCTGCAGAGCATAAAAAACGTGTCGATGTCTTTATTAAAGAGCAAATGGACAACTTTCTCGAAGTTCTCCAGAAGGGACAAACCCAAGAATGGGTGCAACCCTGGAAAGATTGTCTTGGTGGTCTAGGTGCTTTGCCGCACAACCCTAAGACAAAACATCGTTACCAAGGGAGCAACACACTGTTCCTAATGATGGATATGATGCGTAACTCATGGACAGATCCCAGGTTTCTAACCCTCGGACAAGCAAAAACATATGCTGAGGAACAAGGTTACGATCCCAAAAAAGTTAGAATTAAAAAGGGAAGTAAAGCCAGTTATATTCTGCAGCCCATTGTTTACACCAAGAAGAACAAAGATAAAGACAACCAGCAACCATCAAAGCCAGATATACTTGACAGGGTAATGGGGGCAGACAGCAGTAATGGCACCCCTGAATCCCAAAATCAAAACCCTAGCGAACAGGAACGAACATTTCTCCGGTTCAAAACAGTTCCCAGGTTTAACGCTGAACAATTTACCGGTTTCCCAAAATTAGAAGATTTATTAGGTGAAAGGACGTGGACGCACAATGCCCTGGTTGACCATTTAGTTGCGGTTAATAAAATAGAAGTGAAACAAGGTAGTGAATCTGTTTACAGACCGAATCAGGATAATATTGAGATGCCTCCGGCAAACGCCTTTGAGGAAGAATCCCAATACACGTCCACCCTACTTCACGAGTTGTATCATTGGACAGGTCATAAATCTCGTGAGAATAGAGGTATTGAAACTATCACTCCTGTTGAATATGCCAAAGAGGAAATTCGTGCACAAATGTTTATGTTGTCGGCCAGCGCTCTTTTGGAGATTCCTGTCCAGGTCGAACAGGAAGCTGATTATGTGCAGAGCTTTAAAGAAGGCGGAAAATTAGATTACAAAGCGGTCTACAAAGAATTTAAGGCTGCGAGTAAGATGTTCACCGAGGTTCTTGTCCCGTTTGTTGCAGAAGAACAACCAACAGTCAGTTGGTTTCCCGACAAATCAACCTGGCCGGCCAGATCTGATGCTGCGGTTCAAGAGGCGAAGGACAGCGCATTGCAGAATGACAATTTTGACCCATTTGAAATGGCCAGAGATTTACCCAAAAATGACACATCCAAAGGTGCGGACGCCTTTGCTTTAGCCGAAGACATTCCTGCAAATAACAGTTCTGCCGGGGATATCTTTGACTTAGCGTATGACTCACCTGTGAATGATACTGAAGATTTTTTTATGTCACCTCGTTAATAGCTGCCATGATTGATCTCCACTCTTACACACGGTTTCCATATCGATCATCGGTTGCCCTTTAATAGTTGTAACAACTTCATATTCCCGGCATATAACAGAACCCTGTACGGACTCTCGTTGATACGTAACAAATATTTCCTTACCATTTTCAAAGAGCAACACAGTCTGTCCGGATTCGATATCAACCGCCAGGCGCTCATAATCCAAAGAGAACTCCTTTCGTATTGTCTGAGAACCAAGTTCTCCCAAATGCTGTTCATCAACAACTACCCACGGACATGATTGACCAGAGAGTGAATTTATTTCTTCTGTCTGAGGTTCAGCTGACGGAACCAGCTGAGGCGATAGAGTTGCAAGTTCTACGGTTTTTTTATTATTTTGTTTATCTGCATCTATTTGTTTTTCAAGTTTCTATTTCGCCAAGCAGTTTTTTTCGTTCTAATTGTAAGGAAATAGCACGATCCCGCTTTTGCTGTAACATCTCCAGGAGGGCATAATCTTTTTCTTGTATGACATACCCCTTCACCTCAAGATACGCATCATAGATACGATTGTTTGAACGTTTGGGTGGTATCGTGCAGGCAGTAACAAATAAAAGCACTGTAATCGCAATAAATGATTTATTCTTCACGATATTCTAAATACTCTGGAGAAACCAGTGATCGTCATCACGACATAGCTTCGTGAGAATAGTTTCCTGATCCATGCTGCCAAGACGTTTGATGGTTGCATCACGGCACCAGGCAGTCCTACTCCCTCCTGCCACTTCAAATGTATTAACCGGACGTATCATGTATGAGGGCGTCTGTTCAACTACAATGGGGCTTAAGTCTGGGGTTAGCTCTACGGGCTCCAACACCATTTCCACTTCATCATCTGACAAATCAATAATTGCAATTCCAAGAATAGTTCCGAGCAGTGCTCCAGCAAGAGTAGCAGGAGTTGATGCACCTATAATGGCACCTGTAACAGCTCCCCCAAACAAGCCAAGCGAAACCTCTCCACCTGTAGCATCTCTGTTTTTTGCACAGCCAAATTGAGTAAGAACCAAACTACAGAATGCAACGACTGATACTATTTTTTTATTCATTTTGTCTCCTTCTTATTTCATTTGAGGGGCATTGTTTGTTTTTTGTGATTCATGAGATTCAGCCTCACTACGTTTATCTCTCACCTGTTGCATCATTTTTTTGCCACCCTTAGTAATTGCACCCTTAACTGCACCAGCCTTACCACCTTTTAAGAACCCAATGGCGGCACCTTTCGTTGTTTCTAATGCAAATTGTTTCTGGTCTTTTGTGGGGGCTGGGCGACCACCATTAAATGCACCTGCCAATAGAGCACCCTTTTTTTCACCTTTTTTATGCTGTGAAAATGATTTTTGCTTGCCAAGTTCACTCTTTAATACTTCCTCACGGCCAACCTGATGACGCGTAAAATCCATTTCGGCCCGATTCGCAACCTTAGCTTTCCCATCCCCAGTTAGATGCGCATGACTTGAAATTGCATCCCAGTTATCTGCAATAAAATTAGTGGCTCGGGCTGTAAAATTATTCAGATCTTCTTTAGATAATTTCACGCTGTTTGGAGGGGAAGGTGGAGCAAATCTGCTTGGATCAGAATCTGAATTCTTGAAAAAATTAACCGTATATTCCATAGCAGAATTAAGGTATGCAAAAACACGTTGCGGATCATTTTTTTGTGCATCTACAGACGGCATGGTGTTCATGCTCGCAATAATGGATTCTGATCTTTGGGGGAAATCCTCAATGATCCTGTCTGTTGATTTTTGTAAACTCGGCATATTATCTTCCGGTGGGTTTAGGACGACCCATACCGGAGCCTTCGAGCTGCCGTTCGATGTCGTCAAAATTGTCTTTGATAAATTTACTGGAATCTTTGGCTATCTTCTGAAGATCAATGGAACTGATCGTGAGGGCGCTAGGGGGACGTGGTGGTGCAAAATAATCTTTATCCTTACGAGATTGCTCAAATTTAACTGTATAAGAAAGCTGGCTATGCAAAAAAAGCCAATATTTATTTTGATCTGGATTAGCGTTAGGGAAGTAGGCAACCATAGCGTCAATTTGGTCTGCCAAAATTGGAGAAGAATGTCTTAGATTTTCTATCGTTTGATCCAAATTTATGCGGCTATCTTCTTTATTACCAACGGAAGAAACCGCACTAGCTTTGTTTCTGTTCTTTATGGCTGTAGGTTGTTGTTTTGCTTCTGTTGGCATAAGGAACTCATTTGGTACCCGTAAGAGCAGGGTGTTTCCCTACTCTTACGGGTACTACTTTTAAAATTGTTCTGTCCCAAACAAATCGTCCGGCAAGGCATTACCAGGAGCGGGATTGACTGAATCAAGGGAATCCCAGGCATCCTCCTCCTGATTTTCCGATTTTGCTTCTGGTGTCACGTCTGGTGCTTCAAAAGAATCAGACGAGGCCATGGAATCATCTGGCATTTCATCAGGAATAGATGTGTTTTGTTGTTCTGGCTGTTTCTGGTCGGCATTCATAGGTTCTTGTTGCTGTTCTTCCTGTTTTTCTTCAAGGGGTGTTTCCATATTCTCAGCTTTGTCCGCCCCAAGAGCTTGTGAGTATTGCAAGTCACCCGCTAAAACAGGATCAACACCCACTGCCTTTTTATCGGGGTTGATGAACTGGATATTATTTACAAACTCATTGTTCGGGCCACCGAGTTTTGCAAAAATCTCTTTGCAGTAATAGTCATATACTATTTGAGATTCATACTGTGTTTTGGAGTAAAAACTGGTTGCTGTTTCCACCCAATAATTTAATGCACTTTCTTTAGGATTTGCGTTTCTCAATTGCGTTGGAGACACAGCATACTTTTGTCCTGGCATCACATTAAAGCCACACACTGAACTATAATTCTGCAATTCTTGTTCAGTCTGGGCAATAAGGGCATCTGCTAATTCGGTAGGTGTGAAATTCCTACTCTTCTCTGTCCAATACGTTTTCCAAAATGATGTGTACCCCAAAACATTTCCGTTCAAATCAAGCAAGCGAATGATAAATGTTGGAAATTTGTTTTGCTCTGCAAAAGCCTTAATTCCCGCATGAAGTTCTTGGGTATTCTGACCAACAATATGTTTTTCAGGATTGATTTCATACGTTGCCATTCTCCCCCAAGGAGTGTTTTTGTCGGCCTGGGGAATACTGTCGTCAAACCATCCGTAGTGGTTGTGAATACTGACAATGGCGCACTTACTGTAAATGAGGTACTTTTTTTCTTCCTCATTGTAAGCAAGCACATTTGCCCAATTTGAGAAATAATGATCGCTGTCTTTTTCTTTTGGAAAAGCAGACTTAAAGGAAACGAGGCCACCAGGTTTTAAAACATATGGTGTCCTGATAATGTTAAATCCGTTTTGCAATTCAGCAATAGATTTTCGTTTTGGATTATCAAACGACTTTCCTTTGGTTGTAAGCCAGACCGTTACCTCTTGTTTGTTAAAAACATTGGTTCCCTTAACGCCTACCTGATCACCTTCATTGGCAAACCCTGTAACCTTAACAGTCATATTGAGAGCCATTTTACGATTACCATTTTTTTCGACGATGACACGCATAGTACACCTCCATTAGTGTGTGTTTGTTGTTACACTAATTCTAACACTATGAGACTATGGATGTCAACCTTAATACAGGATATTGTTCTATATGTACTCGCCCAGCATCATGTAAAAATTAAACAGATCATTATTTTTTTTATTCATGGCAATGTTGAGTGTTAATGGAGAGTGGCCTGAATTATTTTTAGCTTCGTGGTCAATCCCTTTCGTTGCCAGATAGTGTGCCATATCCATCTTGGGCTCTTCTGCAATACTGACCATATGGAAAAGATTCATGCCAAAATCATCAACATGGGTTATGGCAACGCCTTGAGATTCAAAATAAATAACATCTGCCAGCCCACCATACCTCGCAGCATAAAAGGCAATGTTTTTACCATTCCTGTCTTTAATTTGAAGGTCAGCACCATGTTTTTGCAGGAAAGGAAGATGCTCCAAATATCCCCCAATAACGAGATTCATAGCCGGTGTTTTCCCCGATCTATCGCAACAATTAACATCCGTTTTTTCATCTTTAACTAGGGTTTTTAAAATACTCATCTCCCCTACCAGAGAACTTTGTAAAAGCAGAGCCTCATTGTCCCCCCTCGAATACCCTGAACGATCTGTGCTTTTGACTGTGACGAAAGCTTCTGCGCCTTTTGCTAAGGCATCTTTTATACCGGCATGATTGCTATTATCAACCGCATCATTTAGCTGTTGTTGTGCGTCCATAATTTACTCCTACATGCTCATGGAAGAATCCATCTGCTGTTCGATAAAGTTTTCGAGCTTGGTGTTGCCCGTAATTTGTGCGATTTCAAGCGGGTCACGCCCTGTACTGTCTTGTACGTCAAGAGAAAACCCTGCGCCTGCAAGAGACTTAACTGTATTGGTATCCTTTTGCCAGCTTGCCATAAGCACTTCATCCATGCTTTCCAGAGAAGGTTTATTTTTCACATCGGCAAAGAGAAAATGGTTAGCCAATGTTTGCTGAACCTCAATGTCACTCTCAAACAATGATTGGCGAAACGCATCTTGCACAACCTCTTTCTTTTGATCACTCATCTCCATTGCTTCCCCTGTGAATTTAACCATACTGTTTGCATTGTTCTCTAATGCACTAAAAAGAGGTGTTTTACCGTTTGTATCTGGGATCGTCGCATCGGCACCCAGATCAACAAGCGTTTTCCCAACTTCTACATCGTCTTTTGTTGCTGCATAAAAATATGCGGTTTCACCATATTTGTTGGGTTGATCCAGGTCATGATCAAAATCTTTCAATAATTGAAGTAATGGCTGACTTACTTCATTTTTGACAGCGAGATGAGCCAAACCTTCATCGTGAGGACCGAATTTTATAGTATCTGAATTTGCCTCAAGAGCAATTTTGGTCGTCTCCAAATCATCAGTAAGGACACCAAAAACTGCCAAGGGTACTTTCGTTTCCCCGTTGAAGATATCGCCCTCTGGGTTAATCCGAGATTCAATTTGAACACGTCCTATATATTTACTGACGAATTCATCATATGCAGAATCTTTTTCCTCTGGTAATTTTCCGGCATGATTTTCATTTAAAGCTAAAATAAAATCATCAAAGCCTGATTGCTTTGTAATTTCCGGATGTGTAAATATTGGTTTTTTACCCATACATTACTCCGCTTGCTCACAATACATTTAGGTTTAGGACTACCATTTTCTTGGCATTCCTCATTAGTGCATTATTTAGTGGGGTCACACCGTCATTATTTGGAATATAGGGATCGGCACCCATCTTTATTAGTTTTTCACCTACCTGGTCGTCGTCATGTCCAGACACTATAAAGAATGCGGTTTCACCATCAATATTTCGGCTATTCACATCAACATTATATTTTTCAAGCAAATCCAGAAATGGTATGGCTTTCTCACTCTTAACGGCCAGATGAACCGAGAATTCCTTCTGGTATCCAAATACAACTTCAGTATCATGAGTGATGGACAGGCTGTGTTCAGCTAATTCAGGGTCATTTCTTAAAATACTGAAAATTATAAGAGGAACCTCCGTTTCACCCTGGAAAACATCAATCTTTTTCTTTGTTTGTGGATCAATATTTTCTCTTGCTCTCACAATATTTTTTTTGAAAAACACCTCAAAATCGGAATTTTGAATCTTGTGATGATTACTAAAACTTTTATGTTTACCTTGGCCACCGATCAAACCATGACTGGCAAAAATTGGTTGTAGTCCCATTGTTTCGTTTTTTTATGATGGAGAAAGGGTTGGCCCCATATTTAAAGAGACTTCCTGGGCAGCATTTCGCACAATATCCTCTCCTTGCTCTTTAATTTCCTGTACGTCTGTTTTGGTCAAACCGTTCTTTTTGGTGGCCTTGAATGTGGGTGATACAGTTTCCGATAAAGGAGGTTCAAATCCATTTTCCTCACAAAACTCTTTGATTTTTTTTTATGTCATACACCTTTTCCACGTAGTCAGCCGGATCGCCGCCTGCAACCGTGATAAAACTTGCAACTTTTTCCTCGTCAATTTTCTTCCCGGTCTTTTTGAAATCATCCCCGTTAAGTTGTTGACTTTCAATCAACTGTTCCAGTTCCGGTACAATCAGTTTTTGTCTGATTGTCGTACCGAGAAGCTTTAATGGCATTGTTTGCCCCTTAACCAAAGCTTCACCCGTCTGGCTTTTGATCTCTTTTTTCAGCTCACCTTCCAACTCACCTACCTGCGTTTTCGCTGCCTCTGCAATGACTTTTGCTTTGACGATACGACTCTCCAGGGATTCTATCTTTTCTTTGCTTTCATCTGAGAAAACAAGATCGGTTTTGACTGCTACGGAAAAACCCGGTTTTGTATTATTTAAAACATGCTCCCATGCTTCATCACCTGAATTCAAAAGCGATTTAAGAAGTCGTGGGTTCAGGTCAACAGGACGTACTTCAATATCCTTGGCAGCAAAGTCAGTATACGCAAGTGCCCTTCCAACTGGCCCCTGAAACCCTGATTCCTCAAGAGCATAATTATACTGAGTAACCTGTGACTTTTCCTGGGTTGAGGGTTCACCTGGAATTTTGGCTTTGTTTTTATAATCAACAACAATCACACCATTGACGTTCGGATCTGTATTTTGCCCCCCAATGCTCACAATGTCATCAACGTTTGAGCGCATCCAGGGGTGTCGTTCTGATGCGTGAGCATTAACCTGATTAATCAGCTGTTGATTTGAAGTACAATTAAATTTTTCATGGAACAATGCCTGGCTCACTGGCTCCATCAATGTGCCAAAACGAGTGTGTTTTGTGCCACCATCGATGGTTTTGATCATCAGCTTTTCATTAATGATGTCATAAGGTGTTTTGAATGCGTTATACTCACCTTCCTTGGCGGCAACTAACTCGCCAATGTCAGAACCACCAATGCCTTTCAGCCGTTCACAGTGCCAGAGGAACCGTTCAGGCTCTATCTGTTTTGTCGCTTCGTACCAAACTTTTGCATCTTCTTCCCGAATGTGTTGAGCTTGGGGCAGTTTGGCAACTATGGTATCCATAAACACATCAAACTGTGGTAGTGTTGTAGGTGGTTTTGCAGACATTATTTCTCCTTATCTTTTTGCGAGTGTGAAAAGCCAGCCGACTAACCCTTCCTTTTTAGAAACGGTTGCCAGAAAAGATCTGGTGTTTTGCGGTTTGGGGTAACCAAGCATAATTTCCACACTATCTCCGGAGTCCCATACGACAAGAGGAGTGGCAATTTTATCAAACGCTGTCGCATACATCATTGTGTTGTGTTTAATGTGTTCACGCATTTGTCGAGGAGTAGTATCTTGATGTTCAATGGATTCCACAAACAGATTTACAGCTCTTTTATGCAACTCGGGGTCACCGTTTTGCACAATAGGTATCCATTTGACATTAATGCCATTGGACGTCATGAGCATTTGTTGCTCAATAATCTGCTGATACGCTACAGCGCTTTTCTGACAGCCCGGATCAGCAAATATATACAGAGTATTTTTCGGTTTTTCTGAAAATTCCATAAATATTGAACCAGCTTCGTCCATTTTCTTGCGGAACTCTTTTTGAGAGATAACTAGCTTGGCCTGTTTCCCTGATTGTTGTAAATCCAGTTTAAGCCTTTTTTTTATCTCAATATCTGTTAATTGGCTTTTCCCTAAAGGTGCAGGTGTGATGACAGGTTGAGGAGCAAAGGGCTGTAGGTTTTGAAAATCTGAAATATGTTGCATACCAGGGATGCTTCCATTAGTAGCTTGATTCGTTGCCCATGAGCTTGTCGCCATTGCCAATATTGCCAGTGAGATAATAGTTTTTTTCATGTTTTCTCTCAGTCGTTATCTTGGTCAGAATCAGTCTCACAGTCGTAATGCTGTTCAATTAATTCCCGTTGTTTACTCGATATTTCGATACTTTCCATATCACCTGTCTCCAAAACTTTGGAAATCACCTCAGTTTCAATATCATCTGCCGATTTGGTTGGGTTTATGTTTGCCATTGTTACACCATTAAAAAGGTAAAGTTTCCTGCAGAGAGGTTTCGCCCTCTACATAATCCGGAGTTATACTCACTGGTTTTTGACTCTGCTTGGGCGCTTTCACCTTTGGCACCTGAGAATCAAAACTTGTTTGTAATACTTGCTGTACACTGTATCCTTGTGAGTATGTACCAACATCTGGTTGTTGTTTTGGTGTTCTTAGAATTGGAATCTGCGCTGGTCTTGAAGCTCTTCTTATGGCCAGTCTTGCTTCACGCCTTTTTTTAAAATCAAGCACTTTCAACGCTTTTTCGGAAGGTTGCCTATCTCCGCGCATATAGAGAGGTACAAGTGCTTTCACTGTACTCAGCAGGCTTTGATAAAGGGCGGTTATTCTCTGAACGTCCGGGTTATCCACAGAGATATAAGTCTCCGGTGTTATCCGTTTACTGGCCTCGGCCATCTGATCCAAGATGCTGACAACATCAGGATCCGAATAAATAACAAGGTTGTTTGCCATCAAATAATCAGATTGCGTCTGAGGCAAACCGAACTGGTTAGGAGCCGCATTACTTGTATTGGCAAACAAAAATATTGAAATTAAGAGGTGTATGATTCGCATATTACATTGCCATCCTGAAATCCTGACCATCCAAAAAGTTTTTGAATGATGTTTTATTTTCATTTTCGATCAAATCCAATGCAGATTCGCCCTTAGTATTTGGTACATCCATAAGGTCAGGGTGTTTGTCATAAATATCCTGAAAAACTTGTAATTGATCTTGGTTAACCGCCAAGTGGGCAACGGTCTCTCCATTCATATTTTGCTTCTCAAGGTCAAGAATCGAAGAGTGCTGAACAATCATGGAACCAATTTCTTGCCGATGAAATTGCAAAGCTTCAAATAATGCTGTTTCCTTATCATTATTCTGGATACTAGTGTCTACCTGACCAGTATCCAGTAGGACTTTTGCAGCATCTATGGAATCATTAAACGCCGAAACATGCAAAGCAGTATTGCCTTCCGCATCCAGGCCATTCATTTTTGCATCGGATGTTATGAGTAAATCACAGGCTTTGGCAAGATTGAATTGTGTTGCTAGATGAAGCGGAGGGTAATTGTCTTCACCAGTAGCGTTTGCATCCGCTCCTTTTTCAAGGATTAGAGATGAAAATTCTTCATTTCTTCCTCTCAAAGCTGTTAAGAGTGGTGTACGTTGGTTTGGTAAGAGGGCATCAATCCCAAGCTCTTCAATGGCCGCAAAGAACACCTTTTTATCTCTATCATCAATTGCCTGAATACACTCTTTGCCAACCTTGTCAGCTATGGTTTCCTCTTGTTTCTCAGGGATGGACTGTAGAGCATCATCGGCGGGCTTTATTGCATCAGCTTCGATTCGACGAATAATGTCGTTAAACAAAACCTTGAGTTCTACAAGTTGATCTTGCTGCTCAAAACTTTTGTCAATTTGTACCTGTAGCCGATCTATTTTTTGGGCTTGATCAGATAACTTTTGATCAAATCTTTCTATGATACGTTCTTTGTGTACAAGCAATTCCTCAATTCTACTCGCAGTAGGACGGGTGAGTCCGCCAACTCCCCAAACAGTATTTGTTTTCTTAGAGTCCCACTCGTCTTGTTCCGTAAAAGTGTGGATGGGAATACCAGCAAAAGAAAGGGTATCATCCTTAAATCTGGTCAGGTGTATTTTTACTTTTAGAGCCCGAACAGCCTTGGTAAAACGCTCTCTATCTTCGGTTTCAAGATCATTAACAAATCCTTCATATTTGCTCGCCTTGATCCTCCACATGGGGGGATCTTCTTGGATATCTGGCAACACACATACTTTTTGAAACGTTTTTTTATTGCCTTCTCTGACCCTCTTTTCGTAAGTAACTTCAAGTCTTGCCAAATCTACCGTTTTTTGAAAATGTGATTCGAGTGCTTCAAGGCGAGTAATTTTTTCCTCAACGTCTAGTTTTTCACGAATTAATGGATTTCCAGAAGTCAACGCTGCAGTCTCGGCGTAGGATGCCTCAACTTCAAAATCAAACTTCCTAATTTTGGAGATACCGGATAGAATTTGTTTAAATTGTGCGTTCTTGAGTTTCAATAAATTCCATAAAAACAGATCAAATGTATCCTTTGTCGTATAGTTAAGGATCTTTACATTGTCGTTTAAATTTCCGAATCTATTAATTCTACCATTGCGCTGTTCTATCCCTGCTGGAGTGTAGGGGGCATCAAGGTTATGCAATGCGACCGCTCTATCCTGAACATTTAGCCCCTCTCCCATTTTTGCAGTAGAACCGACAAGAACTCTGACATTTCCTTGACGAACATCTTCAAATAATCGTGCTTTTTGATCGTCTTTTGGGAAATCGTGGATAAATTGGATTTCCTCTGCTAGAATTCCTTTGTCAACCAGCTTATCTTTTAATGCGTCATAAATGTTAAAGCGACGTCCAGTACCAGGTACGCCCAAATCACCAAAAACAAGTTGTGTTCCTCGAATCTCTGCGCTTTCTTCCCATATTTCTGCAATATTATTCGCTGCAAGGCTTAATTTGCTGTTGGGGGCATCGAGATAATCTGAGCCACTTAAAGGGAATTGCTCTTCAATTTGTTTTGGGTCTGTCCAATCTTCGGGTAATTGATCGTCAAATTCCAAAAGGATTCGTGGATCCAAGGCCATGGTTCGCCCACGATGCATGATAGTAAAAACATGCTCTTCATTGGCCTGTACCATGTCGTCCAATTCGTCCATCATGGCTTCTTGAAGCTCAGACATTGGTGAAACAACAATTTCCGTGGTCACTTCTGGACGCTTGATACCAGCTTCATCAGCCGTCATAACATCCATGACTTCACGAAGAGTGGATAACAGCTCTGGCACATTATGCAAACATGGGCGAACGCGAATATTCCAACCACGTGCAGCATGGGAGGGTTCCCAGGAGACCTTCGGGTAAATAAAGGTCGAATACCAGTCTGTTGCATTGGAAACCTTCTGATCTTCCAAAGTATCCATCTGCAAGTAACGTTGCATATTATAAATTTCGAGTGGGTTATTTGTTACCGGTGTGCCGGTAGCAAAAACTACGCCCTTATTGTCCTCCCGTACCTCTTCCTTGAGATACTGAATCTTCATAAACAAATCCCAGGCACGTTTGGATCCTTTGATATTCCCCGAAACTTCTGCAGAAGCAGAAACAATCATCAAATTTTTGTACCGGTGTGCTTCGTCTATAAATAGAGCATCTACTCCTAATTCATGGAAATATAACTGATCATCCTTGTTGGAATCACCGAGACGCTTGATCTTTGTTTCAAGAGTTTTGATACGCTTCTGGATATCTTTTTCACCATAACGACTTTTCTGCGTCTTAGTTTTTCCATCCGTGAGTGCTTGAATTCTTTGCAATTCACTCTTGTATTCGCTTTTAATATCCTGTAGGTAGGATTTCTCAAACTGGCTATCAACGTTGATTCTCTCAAACATGGTATGCCCCATGATCACAAGATCCCAATCGTTATTGGCAACTTTACCGATAAATTGTTTCCTGCGAGACTTTTGAAAATCTTTTTGTTGAGCAAGAAGAATTCGTGCATCTGGATAGATTTTGAGTGCTTCCCTGTTGATTTGCTCAAGAGTATGATTGGGGATAACCATCACAGGTTTTCGGGCAACACCCAGGCGACGCATTTCCATTGCGGCTGTTACCTGTTCAAATGTTTTACCAATACCTACCTCATGGTTCAGTAGAGTATTTTTGTAAAGTGTTCTGCAAATTGCGTTGCTCTGATAATAGCGTGGCCGCACAAGTTCCGACATACCCGGGAAAGTCATGTGAGAACCATCAAACTTTGGAGGGACAAATGAGTTGTGCCGACGATTATATTCTGCAGCTATTTCTTTTGAACGTTCAGGATCCTTGGCCCAGATGAATTCACGAAAATGATTTTGGAGTTGTTCCTGCTTGTGTTGAGCTGCAACGGTTTCTTCATGATTGTAGACCCGCTTCTTTTCACCACCTGGAAGTTCTACTGTATCATGGATCGTGACTATTTTTTGTGCTAAACAATTTTTTAGAATTTGGCCAAATGGTGCTCTTTGAGTACCAAACTCCATGATCATCTTATCTCGGTCAACCCAACTAGTGTTAATGTCTACGGTCCATTTGGCATCAACTAAGCGTTTATCCAAAATCACCGAATCACCCATATGCTGCACCCCAAGCAGGTCTTTCACAAAATCCTGATGAGTTTCAACAGAAATCCAAGGCACACCAATTCGAGTTTCAATGTCAGATGCCGGAATCGGCTCCGGAACAACATTTTTCAAAGCTTTGACGTTAATCGAAAATACATTTTGCGTTTTTGTCGCTTCTTCTGCTTCCTCAAGTTTTGTGCGGACATTTCCGGAAAGGTATAAAGCTGCGATCTCCCATTTGTTGCTTTTGGGATCCAAAAAGATACTGTCTTTCAGTTCCTTTCTTACTTCTGGTTCAGTTTTTTCACACAAAGCACCAACAACTTGCAAGTCAACACGGTTATGCCTGTCCATACAGACCGTTAAGGCTTCATGTGCGGTATCAACTTGATCTATCTTTTTTGGAGGCCCAATGATACGTCTGAAAAACACATCTGCTTTTTGTCCTTTTCCGCTTTTTTCGTCAAAGAACTCAAGAGACATAACTTTCCCGGCTTCAGGATCACTCAAGAACAATCGTCTATTTAACGTGCTGTTCACGTATCCATTTTTAGCCACAAATTGGTCGTATTCCTGCCGTAATTGATTTCTAAGGGCAATGTATTGTTCATCGTCTCCTTCGGTTTTGCGCTGAATGTCATAGACTTCATTTAGTCGTTCCCGAAGATCAATGAGACCACTTAACCGTTGAATCTTTTTGGCATTGCCTTTTACAACTTCACCCTTCCCATCATCGGTTGTTATTTGATAAACTTTGCCGTCTTTTTTAACAAAACTGTCGATGCTTTTCTTGAGATCCGCAAGCTCAACTCGCTCAATCTCCTTGGGAGGTCTCTGGTTTTTTCTTTCCTGAAGGATTCGCTCATTTTCAGCAAGAAGAGTTTTTACTTTTTCAGATGTGAGAGTTTCGTGCAGCAGTTGAGGTAACAGTTGTTCAAAAGGCCTGGCTGGATCTTCTGTAACAACCCTGGTTGGACCGAATTGACCGGAGGCGATATCCATATGGCCTACTAACGATTCCGGATTCTCAATGAAATGGCTACTGGTACGCAAAGCATGATCATTGTACCTGCGTTTTATTGTGCTCTCAAAAACTTCCAACCATTGAGGGTCTGGTTCGGTAATAGATTTGGGGGAAACTCTTTTTTGAAAAAGAAGGATATCTGTTGAAACAACGGCACCTGCCTGTGCTTCAACTGCAGTATTTGGCAGGCGTAATGCACCGAGCAAATGTGCCCTGTTGTGCATTTCTTTTTTGGCAAACCTGTTCAGGCCGTCCATGGTGTAAGATGAAGTTATAAAGGCTCCAATGCCACCAGGCTTTAATTTGTCGAGTGCTTTGATGATACAGTAGTTATGTATCGAATGATCTTTGTCGTAGGCTTTATCGTGTATCGCATAGCTGCCAAAAGGGACATTGGTGATAGCCAGATCAAATTTATCATTAACAAGAGGTGTATCTTCAAATCCCTGAACATGAATTTGTGCATCAGGATATATTTTATGCGCAATTTTACCGCTTAGCTGGTCAAGCTCTATACCGGTTATGGTACTGTTCTCAGCAATGCTTTTAGGAGCAAGTCCTAAAAAGTTTCCTACCCCCATTGATGGTTCAAGGATGTTTCCACCCTTAAACCCGAGGTCACTTTTGATTGACTCCCACATCGCTTTAACAATGTGCGGAGGAGTAAAGTGAGCGTTCAATACACTAGCATCCAACGTCTCTTTTTCTTCACTGGAAATAAGATTGCTGAGGTATTCACCAGATTTTGATTCAGCATATTGCCGTTGATTTGCCTTTATTCCACCCCAGCCATTATATTTAACTAGTTCGGATTTTTCTTCCTCAGTGGCAGAGCGATCATCATTTTCAAGTTTTCGCAGAAGAGAAATTGCTTCCATATTCTCCCCTACCCGTACTCTTGCTTCAAAACCACCCTCTCGGTCAATCTCGTTCGTAATGTAGTAATGGTCTGGGTTTTGATTTACAACCTCTACAGAGGGAGGTTCACGTTCTAATGTTCCACCGGTGCCCAACTCGTTTGATTCGGTTCCTGCACGCTCTTCACCACTTCCACTTCCTCGACTGGTGTCAGATTGTCCATCGCTATGTTCCACATCGTCTGTGGATCCAGTTTGTTCATTTCCTCCCGAAGTTTCTGATCCACCTCTGGCTCCAGAAGAATCAGTTCCCGTACTGCTGTGTGAATCGCTATGTTCATCGCCCAATTGTTCCGATGGGCTGTCTTCTGAAATGTGACCTGTGTAGGTACCGGGTTGTCCTTCACTGTCTGTTGGTAGAACTCCTCTATCAGCTGGGGAATCTCCCGATCCAATGACCGGAGGTAGGATTCCAGGGTTCCCGCCAATCTCTTGGCTTGAAGCATCAGTGGAAGATGGTTCTCCATGTGTTTTAGAGCCAGTTGAGCGTACAGGCCGAAATCCGTCGAAAGGGTTGTCATGTTGAGACTCTGAGGTTGTATTAAATAGTGTTGCTCCGTTAAGGGACAGTATTGCATTTTTGGCAGGATATGAAAGAGGAGCAGACAAAATGGTTCCACTAACGGGCTGGAAACCAGATGTCTTGAGTTTTTCTATGTGTTTATCTGCTTTTTTCAGGTCAACAATTTTTAAAAAGAATTTCTTTTTATTATTGTCCTGTTGAACACTTAAGGAGAACCCACTTTTTTCAAGATCTGGCCATTTCATCCGGCCTACTCCTGACTAGGGCAAGTAGGATTTGCTGCTTTTTGGATACATTTAATCTCTTGTGGAGATTGAACAAAATGCAATTCATTGAAGGGACTATCTGATGTTATCTGGATGATGTCCGCATTTGCCATACCATTCCGAGGATTAAAAAACATACTTTCACTCCCCTTTTCATCTGAGGCCAAAACAAGCAAAGTGTTAATATTCCAATCAATGAGAATACGAATATTTGCAGACTTGGCTATCTTTTCGATGGTTTGTGGCCAGGTTTTATCTTGTTTGGTATCCCAGTTAATGCGTGTGCAAAAAGGAACTTTATCACTCATAAAAAAATTCCAGCTTGAAGGAATAACTTTTGATAAAGCGACGTGTAATTCCTGATTACCACGGCTATTTCCTTGTGCATCAACTCCTGTACCCACTTGGGTAAGTGGCACAGCTCCAACAACCTCAAAAGATGGAACGGGTATTTTTTCGGCATCTATCTGAACGTAGTAGGCTGATGCAGATTTTGGTGTTGCCATTTGGATCGCCACTGCAACCAAAAAGGTGATCATTACCAGCAGAAGTGAAACCGAAAGGTTTTTTGCATTCATGACAAATCTCCGTATTGTGTTTATTGACTGTTTCGTTCATTTTAATTTAAATCGTCGTTATTATCAATTACGTTTTTACTGTTTTTCGATTCTTTATTATTTTTTAGCATTTCTACTGTTATTCATATTTTCACTGTTTTTATCGTTTCTATATGTTTACCAAAGTATGTCTCGTCAAAATTATCGAATCGTTTTCTAATAAAGGTATTTGTTTTCTGCGTTCTTATTTTATGATCAAGAGGGAATCGTTCGCACTTAACTATTGCCCCCTTGGTCATTTTTAAGTCAGCCAAATCAGCATCTATCCACAATAGAGCTCTGTCTGTGGCGAATATATTCACATATTGATTCTCCATTTCGAGACCATTCAACTGTGAATCATCGTTAGCCTGGATGTGCAGTTTCCGCACAATACTGTCAGTAATTTTGATATAAGATGTATCGTTTAGAACAACCATGAAGACATGGTTGAGCAGCCCTGAAACTTGGATTAGATTGTCTCCAAATGATATTATTTCACGGAATCCATTCGTGTGGATATCAATTTCAAGGCTATAATCTAGGATTTTTCTGGGAGAAATGATGAGAGCATGTCCCTTTTGCTCTATATCAAAAACGTCTGAGTGGCCGCGTGGATCACGAATCACTATTTCATTGTTATTAAGCGGATGTACCAATATACGCATTATAATAGGAGTATTAAATCTAGTATCAAGCGTTAATGTGTTAAATGATACAAAATCCTTATACTCTGTTACAAATTCTGTCCCTTTTCCAGCATCCTTTAACCGCTGTTTATTTATTGGCTGTTCTGATTCTTCCTCAAATACAACTATCGTTTCTTGTTCTTCAACCCACCCAGCATAGATGTTTTGAGAAAAAAGTGTTATCATTACGAATACGACAATATTTGATTTATTCATGTTTTTTCCATTTTTATTGTTATTAACGATTCTGATCTCATTGTAAGATATATTTAATTTTAAGATTATTTCAACTTTATTATGACTAATTCACCTTTCCCTATTTCAGAGGATTACGACACTTTATCATTTAATTACAACTCTCTTTGTCTATCCTAGACGATATCGTCTTTATCATAGATGAGGATGGATATGTTATATTTTCCAATATAGAAGGATTGAATGCATTTAATTACCATAATGGTAATGACACTGAAAACCTTCGTTTTACAGAAATACCTACTATCTTAAAAACGATCGATCTTGCAGAAATGCTCAAGGGCAGGGCTGTTCACGTCAAAGACCTTCTTGTTAAACAATTACCCTATGATATTTCTATCGCCTTGCACAAGAACCAGGAGAATAATGGCAAGCGGTTGTTTATTACAAAAATGACTGATTCCAGTAAACCGAAAGAATCTATCAAACATATTTCTTTAGAATCTCAAGGAATTGTAGGAGCATCAAAGATTTTTAAAGACACTCTGAATCACGCTAAAATCTTAGCTCAAAACAACGGCCTCTTATTAATCACTGGAGAATCCGGTTCTGGAAAAGAGATCGTCGCAGATTTAATTCATAAATGTTCACATCGAAACAACGCCAAATATCAAAAAATAAACTGTAGCGCCTTAACCGAAACGCTCTTGGAAAGTGAATTATTTGGATATGAAAAAGGCGCTTTCACTGGAGCACTCGAGGCTAAAAAAGGGCTACTTGAAGAATGCAATGGCGGGACGGTACTTTTAGATGAAATAGGTTATATCAGTTTACGTATGCAGGCCGTCTTGTTACGTGTTCTTCAGGATCAACAAATAAGACGACTGGGAGGAACTACCAATATCCAGTGTGATATCAGGTTTATTGTCCTTTCTAATATCAACCTTAAAGAGGCCATTGACAGGGGTGATTTTCGCGAGGATTTATACCATCGACTAAATGTATTCCCCCTGGAGATGCCCCCATTACGCAAAAGGGGAAACGATAGTATTGAATTAACTTATCATTTTTGCAAAAAACATCAAACTTCACTTGGAAAGAAAATAACTTTTATTGATCAAGATGCGATAGATCGAATTTTCTTTTATGAGTGGCCGGGTAATGTAAGGGAATTGGAAAACACAATACAACGGGCAATGCTTACCTCTAAGGAAGGAATTATCACTGCTGAGGATATCGTATTAGGCAGTGACACCAAAAAACAAGACCAGTTGCAGCATGATAATTCCCTTAAAAAAAGACTCCATGCTTACGAATATCGGATTTTAAGAAGTGCTTTAACTCAATGTGAATACAATATTTCTAAGACAGCCAGATTTCTTGAAATCCCAAAGCAAACATTGTTCAATAAAATAAAACGATTCAATTTACATTAGTTTTGATGCTCAGATATGACCACCTGGAGGAGAGGATTTTAACTTATTATTGATAGCACTCCATAACTTTTTTAGGAATTTTCTTTTTGTCTTGTAAGGCTTGTCGAATTATTTTTTTATGGAGTGTTCCGTCATCCATCCCTTGCCTTATTTCCGGAACCGATACGTTAATTTCATACTTCACTGGCTCCTGCCAGAACTCCTGGGGAGTGACCTGCCATGCGGGTGGTTTGATGAACTTAGTCGGAATTGCCAGACGCAATTTGAAAAACTTATGCCATAAATTCATGACGTCTGAAACAGACGTGAGTTGTTGTGGCGTGCGATATAAAATACCATCTTCGATATTATGTCCGGCCGAACAAACTCCCCAGGATTGCCAGTGCGAGTCATAAATGATGTCAAGCCCATGATTGCTATAAATCTGCTGCAGACGGCTTGATGGCCGACCATTTGTGTTAAGTAAATGCCTCATAGGGTAAGTGCTGTATCCTTTGCAGATATCAAATCACAAATTATGTCCTGACCTGTTCTTTCGGCTAAATCGTAAGCATCTTGACCGTCTTTATCGATAATAGACATATCAATATCTTGTTTAATCCAAAACTTCGCAGCATCCTGTGAAAATTCGTTGATTGCTACCATTAAAGGTGTTTCATAATCGTTATTCTGAGCATCCTTTTCTTTTTCTAAAATCTCTGACGGAATCTTCTTCAAAAAGTCCACCTGATCTGCAAAAGAAGCAATATGGAGAACATTATTACCATGAGGGTTTTTGTCCGAGAATTGCTGCCCTTGATTCATTAGGTCCTCTATCGGATTGGTCAATCCTAACATGCCTGCTGATTGCAATCCATGCTGACAAGCATATTTATCCAGAAGTTCACCGCCTTTGTGAGCATCAAAAAAATACGTATCCATTATGCAGCGACTCCAAAAAATATCTCTTTGGGGATGCCACAATCTTCTTCCCTATAAGAATGGTGCAAAGTATTCTTAAATTTTTCCACATCTTCATGTGATATATTGCCGTTTGCAGCTTTGCGCTTAACAGCCAGGCCAATAGTGCAATATGCATATGGCGTGCGTCCTTTATTATCTTTCGCAGCGAAATGCAGGCCTGCGATCTCAAGTCGTCTACATAAATCCAAGTTCCCTATACCACATGCGAGATGCAAAAGTGTTGCCTGAGTCCTATGATCAGTTGCGTAGGGATCACCACCATTATCCAAGTAAGTGGTTAAGGCTTCTGTCCCACCCTTTTCAAGGTTGATAAATAATTGTTTATCCATTTTCTTACATTGCCAGTGAGGGTTGTGTTTGTAAATCAGGGTATTCGCTAATTACTTTTTCGGGAACATCACATCCATTATCAAGTGCTTTTTGTACTTGCTTCTCGTGATAGCTGCCGGTCATAACTTCAGTCAGGAATTCATTAGGACTAAAATCTGTTTTTTTCTGAAAACTTCCCGCTTTATTTAAAAATTCTTTTTGAGTTAATTCCCAGGGCTCTGGAAGGGGAATATCAATTGCTGGATAATCAGCCAACACTTTCCATGGTACTGATAAACGCATGTTGACAGCATCGATAATTACCTGCTCATGGATATAATCCTTAACAGAGGAATATTCGCCCTGCGCTACCATTCCATCAACCTTCTCTTTGTCTTTATCAGCATAGTGAGTCAAAACATAAGCTACCATATCTGGTTTTGGATAGTTAATATCTCCTACAACATCGCTGAATTCCTTTTTTGTCAATTCGAAAGCTTTGGGTGGGGTATCTTGCGTTGTTTCAAAAACCGCAGCACTCACTTGTTCCTGTTTTTCTGGCGTTGAGGCATTTGGAACAACCCCTAAAAATTCGTATTCATAATGAGAGATATCAGATTCTGACAATGATTGAGGATATGTTACAATACCACCAGGATATTTCTCACTTTCTGATTCATACGCAATGTGCCCTTCAGGAGAAGCCCCAAGACCTACCCCACGAGGATGTTTTACACCATATTGATAGTGTTTATCCTCTGTAGTTTCTTGAGGTTCCACAGTATCTTGATCAACCGATTTAACATCTTGGGAATCTGTTACCTTTTGCAAAACTGCAGGTTGAGGCCCACTCAACTCAATGAGGTTACGATCCATGGCACCTCGCAAGGCATCTATATTCTTTTGAGGTACCTCCTTGTCTTTACTCAGTGCTTCGGCGATAGCCCCACCCCACTGATGTAATAAAAGGATCATTTGCTTATTTTTATCATCAGAAATATTTGGCCTGTCAGCATCTATTCCATGAACTTCTGATAAAAATGTTTTGAAAGGCATTTGGTGGATTTGTTGTTCTTCAAAGTTTGCTGCAGGAAGTGGTTCTTTTATTTCCTGCATTTTCTGAGAAGGAGTATCTTGTATTGACTCTGGCCTGTCCTTAGAAGTATGAGAAATCTCAAGTTCTGGATATCCAGCATCTTTGACTGCCACATCCAAAGCTTTCGGTAAATTCCATGTTTTTTCTTTTTCTAAGGCACCCAGCGAATACACCGTCCCATCGTTATGATGTATTTTAACTTCAAATGTGCTCTCTTGTTGCTCTGTTGATGTAAGGTTTAATTCATACACAGCTCCAGAAGGACCTCTCGCTATCCTATCGCCGTTATTTTTAGTGAGTTCCTTGGTGAATGAGAACTTAGAAGGTAAGGAAATAAAGGAGGATCCTAATGTACCATCAACAAAACCATGTTCTTTCATCTGTTTAGTGGCATCGTCAAGATGTCCCTCTAGCTCAGATATTACATCTTGAAGTACCTTTTTATGCGTTGATGATTTAGTATTTTCAAAAATGACACGATATTTTTCAATATCGTGATTGGCGTCAGGCCATGGGGTTACCAGGAGAGAATTGATTTTTTGCTGATGCTCGTCCTTCTCATCTTGCCCCTGTTCTTGCTTTTGTTCTTGAGCAATGCTGTTAAAGTAATCAAATTCAACTTTTTTTAACCTGATTGATTGCTCACCATCACTGCTCTTGATCAGATAAACTTTAGGGTGATCATTTTGTTGAGATTCAAAGCCTTGTTCAGCGGCAGTTTCCATTGCTTGCCAACCGGACATTTGTTTATCTTTATCAAGCTTCGGCCACCGTTTTTCACCGTCAAGAATCTCAAGACCTTTGACGGAAAAACCATCATGCTTGGGATTCTTTGAATCTTCCGATACGGCTGTTTCCACATTTTCTGCATCTTTGGAGACTACATACTGCTCTTTAAGGTGGTTACAAAAGAAAACCCAGTCGTTATTGTTTAGAGCCCCATCCTTTACAAGTTTAACAGTTGTTCCAGCACTAACGGCGTCTTTTTCGGTGAGTTTAAGGGCTGGAAACGATTTCCTGCCGATTTCAACTAGGAGTTCATTCTTGGTTTTTTCGGGAGCATCTGCTTCCTTTGTATCGGTCACTTCCCGGGTGGAAGGCAGTTGGATTTCGAGTCGTGAGAAATAATCAAATTCTGCCTTTTTAACTCTTATGGAAACTTCTGCGTTTTCCTGCGTTAGCTGGTACTTATTATCTGATTTACTACCTGTGAAACCTTGTTCAACGGCTGATTCCATTGCAACCCAACCAGATATCGGCTCTGTCCCAAGTTTGGGCCATTTTTTTTCTTTATCGAGAATATCAAGTGCTTTTGCAGAAAAACCTTCACGCTTTTGTTCGTCAACATCTGTTGTTGCCCCATTGACAAAATCAATGGCATCAAAGATCGTAAGCTGACGTTTAAATTTAAACTTTTCGACAACTTTGTTTTCGTCTTTTTTGTCTTCGTCGCTTAAAGTCGTGTCCGTAAGATTTTTATCTTCGATTTCCCGGCTGGCCTCAGCCTTAGAATCAAAGACAGCGATATCTCCTGACTTGTGATCGTTGCCACTTTCTTTTACGTGACCTAATTCTTCATTGTCATGTTTAAGGGCATAACCGTCACCTTTTGGATTTTCTACAACCTCAACACAACTATCGTCCTCTTTTTGTTTATTGGACCAGACATCGTGGACAGCTGCAATCCAATCAAGTCTTTCATCGATAGAGCTACCGGAAAATGATTGCTGCCCATAATCATCAGGCATATCAACGGACAATTCCTTTTTTCCATCATCTCTGAACTCGGGAAAGATCTCATAAATATACTCCAACCCTTCGCTTGCATTGCGAGCATTTTTCGGATTTCTTTTGCCTACCGTTTCAAGTTCTTCCTGCAGAACTTCAATAATTTCTATAACAGAATTAGGATCAGCAAGATCATCTGGACTGTATTGCTCCAATATTTTGGGGATATTTTTTCCAACTAATGTCTCGTCATGATCAGGGGAAGCAAAAGGGTCGTATTCCATTAGATATCTCCAATTTATTGTATTTCATGTATATCTTATGAAATACACCAAATCGCATAAAATGAAAATACTATTTTGTCTTGATATACTAATTGATCACTACGTTATCCCTAATATCATCAATATTGACAATATTACTAATTTTATGTTTTTACTGTTTTTTATGTTTTGACAATTAACGCAAACCAACTTCTTTAAAATAGCGAAGGGCTCCTGGGTGCAAAGGTGCTGATAATCCCTCAAGCATGCTTTCAGCTGTAAGGGTAACATAAGCCGGTTGGAATTTTTTGAATTCTGCCAGGTTCTCAAATAACTCTCTGGTCATGGCGTAGACAATATGTTCAGGAACAGCCGCATTTGTAATCAACGTCGCTTTTACTCCAAACGTTTTTACATCCTTCTCATTAACCGCATTAGGATAATTTGAAATGGGAATTGTTGCCGGAGCATAATATGGATATTTTGCAAGCAATCCTGTGATATCGTCAATGTTTGCTATTCGAACTTTTCGTTCACCAGACGTAGAGATATCAATATCTTTTGACGGATGTCCTACAGTGTAAAAATACGCATCTATTCGACCATTTTGTAATAAATCAGCAGCATCCATTACTTCGAAAGACTCTGCTCTTAAATCTGTTTTATAATTGAGACCAGCGGCCTCAAGAGCATCAATGGCATTTTGTCGTTGCCCTGAACCATGGTTGCCAATATTTACTATTTTCCCACGTAAATCTTGAATTGTAAATATCATAGAATCGGCTGCAGCCACAAGAGTGACGGACTCCGGATAAATTGAGCATACTGAGCGTAATTTCTTTTGTGGACCAGCCATTGCCCATTCTGCGAGACCATTCATTGCTTGGTATTGCCGATCTGATTGTGTAAGCCCAAACTCAAAGTCTTGCCTCAACACTGAATTGATATTTTCAACTGAACCTCTTGTTGATTCAACAGTAGCGCGAATCCCCAAAGTTTCTTTCTTTTTATTCATCAACATGGCAATTGCCCCACCTGTTGGGTAATAAAGGCCCGCAACTGACCCGGTACCGATAGTTACAAATGTTGATTCGGCCATTGCTGACAAATTTCCCACTGTGACGAATGCCACTAAAATAAACAATACTAACCGCTTCATCCTTCTCTCCTTTATGAAAAAACTATATTAATCCCTTACACGCATCACAATGAAAAACATTGAGTCGTTCTGAAGCACGAGTGACAGCCACATAAAGCAGATAAGCCTCCTCTTCTGTAAACATATTGCTGTCTGGTGTCCTAAAATCCTGAGCTAACTCAACTTCGGGCCATTGCTTGCCTTTTGACTTATGAACTGTGCTTAAAACAATATCAGCGTCTTCTTCTGTGTTCATTGAGATTCGCTGTAATGTCTCCACCAATCCTCGTACTGGCCACATACTGACCATTCGTACTAATGCTGACAAATCACGCCCTCCTGGACTTTCAGAATGCGTCACAACATCCTGCCAAGAAGGGAAGTTTCGAAGCTCCGGCACTAATGTCCGGTTGCCATTAATCAAATCTTGAGCACCATTAAGCAGATTTACCAATTCATCATGCTTTCCTGATCGTTCTGATTTTCCAACAATATGAATTTTTATATCCCGATAATTCTTGTAAAGTGCCATGGCCTTGTCAATCAATGCCAGGTTTGTTCGAAATAAGATTGTTCTGCAATTATCAGTTGTAAGCATACTGTTGACGTCGGAAGATCCGGTAATGGCAATATTGGCGTTAAATGTTCTGTTTAAAACAGCGCTTGCCAAATCAGCTATTATTTGCCCATAGCGGAAGGATTGAGAAATTGTAGCTTTTTGGCAGTTTGTTATTTTTCTCATGGCATTTATGGCCCCACGCCATCCATAAATCGATTGCCACTCATCTCCGCAGTATATTAGTTGTGAATTTTTTTGAGATTGAACTATATTTAAAAGACTGCCATTTGAATCCTGGCATTCATCCAGTAGTATTAAGTTACTGTTTAAATTAGGGTTTTGTAACGACCAAATCTTGAGATACATATCATGAGTGATTGGTAACTCAGAATCTATCTCTATCAAATAATCCCAAGCCTTTTGTGCATAACCAATCAACATAGTGGTATTGTATGTTTTCTCAACTGTTCCTTCAAACAGAGCCACATATTCAGGCGGGATATGTTTTTCAAGAAGTCGATGTGATGCTGAATAACAGTAGTTGTTTAGAGTCCCTAAAACCATTTCGCCAGTTAGGGTTTTGGTGAAGCCAGCAACAGGTGAGAATTTTAATATCCTGGATAATTCAAAACCGTCTAATTTTTTTCCTAATCGCTGTCGGTATTTATGCCCTACCGCCTGATATGCGAGTTGGTGCGCAGTTTTACACTTAATATTTGAGGGAAAACGCAAGCTGGCCTCATCTGCATTTCGTCTATTGAAAGTGATATACAGTCCTGTTTTATCGGGTAGTTGTTCTGCTATTTTTTGCAGCAAGGTAGTTTTTCCCGCCCCTGCAATCGCCGAAACAAGCATGTCAGTACCAGTCACTGCTAACTGTAATGCTTCGTTTTGTTCTCCTGTTAGAGTGACTTCCGCATTGCCTACAGGTTGCTTCAAAAATGAAACAGCATCATCTTTTAAAGACACGGTGATACCATTCACCCCGTCGAGGATATTGCTCAATACCATTTCAATTGATGCTTTTTGCTCAAGCGCAATATCGGAAAGGTACTTTAAATGCGCCTGGCTAATATTAACGTGATGTTTAGTTGCTGGTTCCATAGTTATTTTGGGCATGTTTTACAAGTAACTGTAAATTCTCCCGCCCCCTAAATTTATTAAGATTTAATGTGTATGCACAGACTATCTCTGTGTCAGGGAGTACCGGTAATTTATCTCCTTCCTTATCGATGACATTAAACCAAACAGCCTGGTACCTGTTATTCTTGCTATCTTTAAGATCCAGCCTGGCATGAACAGCAGGACTACCTATTAAGGATATTTTCTGTAAATTAAAATAATCTCCAAAAAGGGGTTCTTCAAAACCATTTCCAAAAGGTTCCAACTTTTGCAGTTCGCGATATGCTCCCATATTGATCATTCCTTTTGGAGCGAGTGTACAATCGATTTTAAGGGTTGGATAAATTGCTTCTGTGCTGCCAAGGTGAGCAATGATCTCTTGCTCAAAAAGGATACGGAATTTGGAGATTTTTTCCATATTTATTTTTAACCCAGCAGCTCCTTGATGCCCTCCAAATTGGAGAATAAGTCCAGGATTATCGTCGTCTATGGCCTGTAAGACCTGCCGAATATGCACTGTTTCGATTGTTCTAGCAGAGCCCGTACATACACCTTCTGTTTCTGTTGGACTAAAAACAATAGAAGGCACACCGAACTTGTCTGTAAGGCGAGAAGCCACGATGCCCTGAATGCCTGCATGGAAGGTATCATCATAAACAACCACTGAATGAGTACAGGTTTTCAAATGTTCACCAACCTGATTTAGAGCTTGTACGGCCATTGTGCTTTGTATTGTTTTTCTTTCTGTATTATCAGAATCGAGAACAGCCAAATACTCCTGTGCTGTTAATTCTGTCTCAGCCAATAAAAACAATAATGCTGCATAAGGATCATTCATTCTTGATCGCGCATTAATTCGTGGCCCGATTTGAAAACCAACATCCTGGGTGCTGAATTCTCCATCGTTTAATTTGAGCAAACTGGCAAGAGCTTTCCAACAAGGTCGTTCAAGTTTGTTCATGATCGAAAGACCTTCCCTTATAACGTATCTATTTGTCACACTCATTATGGATACAGCATCAGCAATCGTCCCCACTGCTACATAATCCAGAAGTTGACGCATATTGGGTGGTTCCTGCTCAAAATATTTTTTGCTGACTAGCAGGGTTCTAGTGATACACATTAACAACCAGGACACCATACAACCTGCAATGTCCTTATCAGGGTACTCACACCCTTGTTGTTTGGGATTAATGGTGCAAAAAGCCGAAGCAGGAACACCCTCGTTAGGAATTTCATGGTGATCTGTTACAATCACATCAATGTTCTTTTCTTTTAAACGTTTGATCTGTTTTTCATCCGAGGAACCACAATCAGTAGTGATTACAAGGCTTGGAAGAATTGCAAGATTCAAAATACGATCACAGAGTTTGGCTGTTAAGCCATATCCCTCCGTCAAGCGATTTCCCACAACACTTTCAAACAACTCTGGCGGATGACAAAACATCCTAAACGCTTGATATATGACGCTATTACCACACTGCCCGTCCGCGTCAAAATCGCCTATCGCAAGGATGGGGTCTTTAGTGAGGATAGCCTCCACAATTCTGGTAGCCCCTTTTTCCATGTTTAACATCAGGTGAGGATGGTTAATATCTGTGATGTGTGGATTCAGTAAAGCGTTAAAATCAAGAGTTTCATCTTCCGTCCTGCATGACAGCATGAAAGATAAAAAAGGAGACACACCATTTGTTTTACATTTTTCCTTTATCTCTTCATTTGATTTTCTGGCAATAAATTTTCTCGTGATCATGCTGCCTCCTTTAAGGTAAAGAAGTTGTGACTATTCTCCACTGATACCGGACGAGTCGTATAATTTTCCAAATCAACAAAACAACCGTGATGTTCAATTCGTCCGTAGCGGAACATACGCCAGATAATATCAAGGCCAAATCCTGCTATTGTGCTGTTTATAAACAAGTCCTGCTTACTAAGAGCATCTGCCATGGAGCACGATGGTTGGTCTTCATCCTCTTGCTCTTCCATGTTAGGGAAATAATCAAAGATAGTAGGGAGTTGGTCGCAACCTCCTTCTGGCTGTTTAATGGAGTGAGTTGTGCCAAGCATGACCTGGCCTGTGTTTGCACTATTTCCCATGTCAAGCCAGTATCCACCACGCATAGACCATTTCCCAGCACCGTATGTTCCAATAATTTCTCTTCGTGCTTTTACTGAATCAACGCAGGAAACAACGAAGGTCGGGCGATCGTCTTCAATCATTTCTATGGTATAGAAACGTTGATAACTCAACCAATCCAGACCATAGAAACGATTAATACGCTCGACCAGAAGTCGAGCTTTACTTTCCCCAACATCGACAGGAGAAAAAAGCTGTCTACCTACATTTGAAGGTGAAACAATATCAGGGTCAACCACGGTTACTTTTAGTCCAGCGGGATGCCCTAACTCACAGATTGCGTGGTTAATTCTAGCAAGACCAGTAAGGAATGAGCTACCTGTCCCCCCCCACTCCTATGAGCATAATATGAACGGGATCGTAACTATTCAAAATTCCATCTTTAGTGTAATGAAACATGGTCATATTATATCTCCTAATCTGTTACCAGTATCCTTTAAAATTGTACGTGGAAATTCTGTTTGGTTATGCAATTCTTTCCAAAATTTAAACAAGTCTAAATCGTACCCAGAGCTTGATTCATGGGAAAATTCCGAAGAGAACCAAAGTGTTTTCCAGAATTCAACGGCTTCCATTGGAGCATGTTGTGTTTCGATGTCGCAGTTTCCGGTACAAACAGAGCCATTAGAACTGGTATTCCAGATTGGCAAGCTATACAATTTGGTGTTCTCTGTTGGCTTGTTTTTTTTGTTTTTAATAGCATAGACATTGAGTTGACCATAACGTACATGAAACACCAGAGAAGGCCATGGAACTAAAAGTGGCTTGTTCCACTTACAGTGATACAAAGAAGCTATTTGTGATTTGAGCCAAATGATTGTCTCGTATCCTCGGCTGTCGTATCTTGTGTTCCACATCAACACGTTGTTTGGTAAAATATATGATTGGTGCTGAAAATGATCGGTTGTGAGAGCAAACAAATCCTTTGCCTGTCTACGTGTCAGCGGCTTTGCAGGCATTAATACTGGCTTTTTATCGTCGTATTTAATGTCATTGATTTCAACGTATGGGGTAGTCAATCCACTATTGTTAGCTTGGGAAGTATATATGGATATTGTTTTTTCAAGAAGCATCTTTGCAAACCTCATTTATTATTGTTCCTGTTGCTTCCATTATACCACAAAACCTACCCACCGACTCGCCTAAACACTGGTAATATATATTATTTATATCTTTTACCGTTACAATAAAATTGTGACGAGCTATACAGTTTTCGAAAACATATTGAAGGTAATCGTGTAAATGATTATCGTAGCAGGAGGATATCTCAGGCAAACTAAATCCAACAAATTCCGTGAAGAGTAGATAGCTGTCCTCAGGATCATCAGCTTGTGCCTTGGAAAAGATTTTCCATTCGTCCTGATGCTGTGATATTTCGTGTACCAATCCCTTAATTTTGGGCGATAGTTTTTTGTACTGCGCCTTATTTCTGATGGTAGACAGGTATTTAATATTTTCTTCGTGAGTTCCTACACTGAAATAATCTGTATGCAGTTCTTCAAAATCATCCATTAAGGTGATTGCCTCCATAAAATGGGCTCTTTCCTCTTTTTCAAGCTCACCTTCTTCCAGATACCATTCAATTATGTTTTCCTTCCACCATTCGTGGTGATCAAGAGAATTACAACAATATGAGGACAAAACAGAGACACAACAAAGCAAGATTGTGTAGGAAAATGCATCTACTGTTTTGAGATCTGGAAGACGCGATAAGTCGTACATTTCGTGCGCCACCTCTGCATAATAGCCTAATTCTGGCTGAAGAATTCCATCCTCTTTTTTTAATGATATATCAATGTCTTGTTCGATAAAAAACTCATTGATAAGCGTGTATATTTCATCAATTGTGGCTGTTTCCTCAACCTTTGTTTCACCAAACTCTGGATAAAATGTCATAACAGCATGATACAATGCTTCAAGCTCAGTTTCGTTGCTTGCGGTCTGATGGGAAACCAACGGAGGATTCTCTAATATTTGAGCTAAAATCGCTTCATTCATGGCAAGAGTCCAAGCATCTGTCCGTTTAAAATTCTTTTCTGATCTTCTGTTTTATTCCGGTAACTGTACCCCATTTTTTGGTGCATCTGACTATGGAACTCTTTGTGTTTGCGGAGTGTCCTAATAGCCATTCGTTCCCTGACTGTTTGACCAGTCAGGGAAGTGTAGCGATTAGCAAACCACTCTTTAACTGTCATCATCCCTTGGTGCCTACCTTGGGAGAGAGTTTATAGAGAATATGGTCTTGGGTCATAATCGGGCCAGTTATGGTTGCAGAGGCAAGTTCTGGATATTGGTCACAATATAACCGTTTCACTTCTTCCGCCGTAGCTTTCGGGTTTAAATCATCAAGGAGAACTTTTTCACCTCTTACTTCAACCTCAAATCTGCGTGGTAAACCTTTGACTTCAAGCATTATATTCTCCTTAAAACATTGTATGGGTAGTATTTTCCGCGTCTGTTCCAGAAGGAAGGAAATTTTCAGCGTCGTCGGTATCGGTTGATACTTCCGCTTCCCCCTTCGCTTCGGAAGTATCAGATGTAAGCCCCTGCTCCCCCACAGATGTTTCACTGTCAAGCAGTCCTTTCTCGGATTTTGGCTTTTCAGGAAGGTCATAGGAAAGTCCCATATCCTCTGCGGACACCCCTGTAATTTTCTTGAGTTCCGAAGCCATTTTTTTGAACCGCCCTACTCCTTTTTGACCATCAGTTGTCAGGGTGAGACAGTGAAGCAAAGTCTGCATATTCGCTTTGACAAAACTTTCTTTGAATTCGTCACTGGTAACGCCTGTGTCACAAAGATGTTCAACGATTGCGCTGTCAACACTCCCTGCCATGCGGTTTTTATCAATCTTAGGTGGTTTACTTGCCTTTTCTTTGAGTTTTTTATTTCTTTCCTCCAACTCTTTGGCCTCTCGCTCTAGCTGAGCAATGTTGCTTGTACGTTGGAGAACTTCTGTTTCATAACGCCTAATTTGTACGCCCATACCGTTATTTTGACATGCAAGTTCTGCATATGTTCCCCGAATCACAAATGGTTTAAATCTAGGCACATTATTTTCGTCGAAAACGGTAACTGATGCTGTCACGGTTTCTGCCTGTAGATCATGGGAGTGATACGAAAGCAACAGACGATCCTTATCGTTTTTTAATAGTGATGCAAAAAATTTGTGGATTGACATTTTTTCTCCTGTTTACTGGTTGATGTGCTGTTTGTTGTTAGACATATAGTAACATTATCGACCACTCGGAGTCAACACAAAAACACCATGTCGGAGATACAAAAAAGCCCCGCTGTAAGCAGGGCTTGAGGAGAGTAATAAAGGGATTGTTACCAGGAAACTATATTTTCATCGGCATAATAAGGGAGAGATATTCAGAGCATTTATTACACCGAATCACAATGGGACTGTTTTCGCCTCCAAGTGAGATTTTTACAGTATCAGAGGGGTGGACAACACTTATAGCATCCAGAATCAATTTGGCGTTTAAACCGAGGACAAGTTCTTCTCCATCATAATCGGTACTAATGGTTTCTGACGCTGTTCCCATATCGGTATGTGCCGATGACAGAGACAGTTCATTTTTTTTCAGATGAAACCGGATGGCGTTGTGTTCATCG
The DNA here is from genome assembly GCA_964538055.1 of uncultured Desulfocapsa sp. Lineage (GTDB taxonomy): Bacteria > Desulfobacterota > Desulfobulbia > Desulfobulbales > Desulfocapsaceae > Desulfocapsa. The sequence continues at coordinate 82,499 of CAZIDU010000004.1, forward strand.
GTAAAGATTAGGCTTCTCTTTATTGCACTGACAAACTCTTTTTGCGGAATTGTTATTTTGCTAGTCACTTGAAACGAGTTCAAAATACCTTGGTACTCGGGATAAGTGCCAACGTGCAAACGGTTAGTTAAAACAGAGGTTTTGGTTTTTAGCACCAGTTGTTCATCATCTAAACCGAACATTACTTTTTCCTGACCAGCGAGAAACTTTTGCATTGCTTTCACCGCTTCAACAGGAATGAGAGCAGGTTTTGTGATCTCCGGCAGACCGTCCATAAGTCTATCCATGACTGTTAGCCGTGTTCCATTGCAACCTGCTATTGCCATTCTCCCCTCACAAGACGTGAACGCCAGCGTTGAGAGGTCAAAATTATTTTCATCTGTTCCAACTGAATTAGAAGTCATACCCAACGAATCCATCAGGTGTGACGCATTAATTTCTATAAAATCTTTTGGTTTGATCGTAGGAAAATCAGGTATTTCTGCAATCGGATGAAAATTTATACTGGATTCCGAGTTTCCAGCGATAAAGCGTAAATGGTTTTTTTCCGTTTGCAATAAAAGATGCTTTTCACCAATCTCTTTCACGACCTGAAACGATTTCATAGCTGGAATCGCAATAGAACCTTCACCCTGCACATCACCAGGGACGAATTTTTTTGAGGCAGATGTTAAGTTGTTACCACTAACAATGATACCATTTTCGTGGCTTGTAAGGACAACATTGGAAAGGCTCTGTAGACCTTTACCCTTTGCAACGCTTGATGATACAAATTGAAGCGCCTTTGATAATTCTTTTTTCTGAATCGTACATTGTAACATTTTTTCTTCTCCACAGGTTGATGGTTGTTGTTTGTTGTTCTGCATATAATAACATTATCAACCATACCTAGTCAACCTAGAAGAAGGATTTTGTTCGCCACAACTCCTTTGCTACCAGCACCTAGAAAAACGACTGTCATTCGTAATCTTGATATAGTTCATAACCAATATTTTTGAAATCAACCATGCTATCGGCAACAAGCAACCAATTGTAACCCAACTAAGAAAGTTGTTTTGTGTGAATTGCAACAAAATAATAATTATTGCAGGATGAACAAGATAAATTCCAAACGTATACTGCCCTTCCCTTTCGAGCCACGACAGGATAATACCCTCCTTACGATTGACGACTTTCTGCATTAAACCCAACAGGAAAAGAGCGCCAAACAGTTGGTAACATAACCCTCCAAGCAAAAGATACTTTCTTACAACTGTTGATTAGCAAATTATTCAGACGCTTTTTTTCTGATTTTTTAAGACAACTACA
>CAZIDU010000005.1:0-80737 GCA_964538055.1 uncultured Desulfocapsa sp.
CGGCCCTGGCTACATGTAAAATGGTTCCTGGAAGATACTTTTCAACACCCTTTAGAAAACTACTTTATATCGGTAAACTCTCTTGGTTTGCTTTAGACTGTTGCCTCATTTACCCAGAAATCATGAAGGTTACAGAAACTGGTAGCGAAGATTTTCCCTTTGTAACCTGCGGGGAGTTCATAGCTTGATTTTGCTTCAGGGGTAGTGCCGCTGAATACCTTTGCTCCTACAACCGTACCATCCTCAAGAACAAGCGTATGTCTGACGATATAGTGTTTTGCGGCCATGCCATGTTTGGTGAAAAGCGTTACGTTGCTACCCTCTACCGTAATTGATGGCAGGTGACTTCCTACCTTTTTATCCCATTTTCCAGGGTTTTCTGCAGTATAAACAATATTTGTATAGGGTGCAGGTGCGGCACTTGCAAAATTTACTGATCCTACAACTAATGCGGAAGCTGCAACTATTCCACCTTTAATAAAATCTCTTCTGTCTGTCATGGCTTCAATCTCCTGTTTGGTTTTGATGAGAATCGTTCTTTTATGACAATACGTATTGTTTTTGTTTTGTCAAGAAATGGTCTTCTTTTGCACTATTTCTTTGTGATCAATTACCTTGAAAATACTTTTGGTATACAAAAATCTGCTGGAGTCAAAAAAATGTAACTACTTCAGGGAGGGAAACCAATTGCCTTTAATCATGTGATATTCGGTCAGGTAATTGTGAGAGACCCTGGAATTGGGGTTTTAAGCCCCTGTAGATAGTGAACAAAGTGAAACTTCGAATGGTCTATTGTTCAAGGGGGCCCCCCCCTTGCTCCCTTATTTTTTATTCACTGAATACAAAAAAGTAACATTTTTACTATCCCGGTATATTTACATTGCGAGAATCCTGTGGTTGCGACAAGTGAAAGATTTCAGTCTCTACATGAATAACGATTTGACTACCCTTTTACGAAACCATTGTTGTTGATAGATATTTTAAAAAAAAGTGGACGGTGCTCACTATATGAGCACCCAAGTGTGTTACGGTGACAAATATTAAACAGCAAGTCCAGAAACAAATCATTGCCGTAAGTGATTAATATAACCTGTAAAATACTCTACGCGTGTGAATCAGGCAGCAGGGTAAGATATCGACTTCTGTTATTCCGCTTAATGATTTGTTCCGGGGAATGCTGGGTAAGGTGGGAGAGGAGGAATTATGAGAAAAGGTTCGTATTATCAGTACTGGGGAAAGACGAATAGAAGTGTAAAAGGTGAATTGTTATCTTTTCACCTTTTGCCGTATCATTGCCTTGATGTTGCTGCAGTTGCTAATATTTGGTGGCAGAAAAGCAGGTTTCTCCGAAAGGGATTTTCATTGCAATCTGGTTTGCTAGAGGATCAATGTCTGCCCTGGGTTTTGTTTTTTGTAGGCCTTCATGATCTTGGAAAGCTCGATCTGCGATTCCAGATGAAGTCACCGGTAACTGTGAATGTTCTTCAACGTGATCTTGTCGTAGCTTTTGACAAAATGTTAAAACCTCATGCGAAAAAATATGATCACGGTTCTGGTGGTTATAGGTGGTTTGTAAATGAGGCAATTGAGTATGGTTTTAGTGATTTTATTGGGTTTGATGCCGCTTGTGATTGGATGAGTAGTGTTGCGGGGCATCATGGCTCTTTACCTGGTAATGCTGAATTAGATGAGCCTCCTTTTATAGACAGAAGGTTTATTGAAAGAGATCAAAAAGCACGGATTAATCTGGTTGTTGATTTACAAACATTGTTTCTTGCTCCAACAGGATTGTCACTTGCGCATATTCCCGAAGATGTGCCTGATTTCCTCTCTGGTTTTTGCTCAGTATGCGATTGGATAGGTTCAAACAGAGACTGGTTTACCCTGGTTGATAAGCCAATGGACTTATCTGTGTATTATCATTCACGTCTGCTTATTGCCGAAAAAGCTTTAGCGGCTACGGGGGTTCTTGGTTCGCTTAGATCTACCGGGGGAATGAAAGCTTTGTTTCCTGATTACCAGCCCAGAGGTGTCCAAAAGCAGGTAGATGATTTTGCCATCGAACAGGGGCTTACTATCATTGAAGCACCTACAGGTTCAGGAAAAACTGAAGCTGCTCTTGCATATGCCATTAAATTGCTCAATGCCGGATTTGCTGATTCATTAATTTTTGCTTTGCCCAGTCAGGCCACAGCCAATGCTATGCTGGCACGTCTGACTGAAGTTGCAGATCGGGCATTTGACCAGGGGAAAAATGTAATTCTGGCTCATGGTAAAAGCAGATTCAACAAAGAATTTCTCGATTTGAAACGAGTGGCTCAGATGAACCCAGCCCAGGGAAAAGAGGAGGCACAGGTTCAATGTGCAAGTTGGCTGGCCTCAAGCCGTAAACGAGTCTTTTTGGGACAGGTCGGGGTTTGTACAGTTGATCAGGTTTTGCTCTCTGTTTTGCCAGTGCGGCATCAATTTGTTCGTTCCTTTGGTGTTCGGCGGAGCATTCTCATTGTTGATGAGGTACATGCCTACGATAGTTATATGTATGGTTTGCTCCAGGAAGTTCTGAAAGGTCAGGTCAGGGCTGGAGGGAGTGCGATTTTACTTTCTGCTACTCTTCCTGCATTTCAAAAAGAGAGCCTTCTCAATGCCTGGGGAGCAGATGGTGCTGGACAATCGGAGGAATATCCTCTTGTCACTCAAGCGATACTTCCAAATGTGGTACACTATGTTTTGCCGGAACATGAAAAAGGCGAAGGAGTAGATGTTGCCCTGACTCTTTGGCCTTCATCAGCCCTGGTTTTCCCTGATAACCTTATTGCTGAAATAATAACCAAGGCTGAGACGGGAGCCATGGTCGGGGTAGTGTGCAATCTTGTGGCAGATGCCCAGGGACTTGCTGATCAATTGGCAAAACTCACTGCGATTCCAGTTGATTTGTTTCATTCCAGGTTTCGATTTCGGGATCGAATGGAGCGGGAAGAAAATGTTTTAAAACTGTATGGAAAGAATAGTCAACGCCACGGACGTATCCTGGTTGCGACCCAGGTAATTGAACAATCACTTGATCTTGATTTTGACTGGCTGGTGAGCCAACTCTGTCCAGTTGACTTGTTTTTTCAGCGATTAGGGCGTCTCCACCGGCATGACAATATCCGTCCAACCGGATGTCTGGAGAGGCGCTGTGCAGTGGTAGTGCCAAGTGAAGACCCCTTTGGTTTTGGGGACAGTAAATGGGTTTATCAGAATACTCGAGCGTTATATCGAACGAATATTCTTCTTGAGGAAAATCGGATATTGTCTTTTCCTCATGTTTATCGGGAGATGATAGAGTCGGTGTATCAGCAGAAATCCTGGCCGGGTGAACCGGAAATACTAGCCGAAATGTACGAAAGATATGAACAGGAACAGGCGGCCAGTAAATACAGTGCCAGTTTTCTTGCTCATTCTCATTCGACTCCACTTCCCGATACGGATGGCAATGCGGCCACTCTTACCAGAGAAGGGGAAATGAATCTTTCAGTTATTCCATATTTGTTCATCAAGGGGAAACGATTTTGTCTGGATGGTGCACCTCTGGATGACCTGAATGAGTTTGAACAACTGGAGGCTTTTAACATGGAGTCTATCGGCGTTGCTCAGAATTGGCGTAAATATCTCCCGCAAGTGGAGGAAGATCAGATTTGTTTTCTGGAAATGACAGCACAGGGGAATGGTGAGTTTCATAGCATTGAAGGGTCGGGACAGCTTTGTTACACCTTTGAACGAGGTCTTGAAAAAAGAGGAGAGGAAAAATGAATTTGCTGAAAGATAACTGGATACCAGTCCAGATAGCAAATGAAGAGGTACAATTGATAAAATTGCAGGATCTTCTTTGTCGTGAAGAAGAGTGGCAATTGTGCCTGAATCGTGACGACATGGAACTTGCCGCCTTGCAATTACTAGTCTGTCTGGTGCAGGTTATTTTTATACCTGAAAATAAGCGACAACTTTTGGAGCGTTGGCAAAAACCACTAACAAATGAGGAATATGAAAAGGGTGCTCAACCATTTCTTGATTGGTTTGATCTTTTGCATCCGAAGTATCCGTTTATGCAGGTACGGGGAGTTAAGGCTAAACAAATGACCCCTATTCAAAAACTATTCATTGGTTTGCCCGAGGGGAACAATCACGCATTTTTTAATCGACCAGATGAGTACCGTCAGGCATCATTGTCAAATGCTGCTATTTTTATGTTTAATCAGGCTATGAACAGTCCCAGTTTTGGTGGAGGATTTAAAGGGAGTTTGCGTGGCGGAGCACCCGTGACAACCTTGGTAATGGACGACAATCTTCGTCAGACTGTCTGGTGCAATGTACTTACCAGAGAGTTTGCTGAGCCATTATTTCCAAAAATTGAGGATGATCTTCCTGTCTGGATTTCTCCAATCAAACCAAAAGAAAATCTGTTTACAGCAGACCTGGGTTTTGTTCGTGGTTTGTTTTGGCAGCCAGCTCATATAGAGTTGGTTTGTGATAAAAAAGGAGCTGTTGTTGGATTTAATAAGGAGAGATTTCCCTTCACTATCCAAAATGAACTGGCAATGCGTTGGCCTCACCCCCATGGTGTAAAAAAGTGGGTCATTAAAAAAGGAGAACGGGAAGAAAAATTCTTATCTTTTACGACCGAAGCTCCAGCATGGGCTTCATTGTCATTTCTTTTGGTAGAGAATCAGGGTGCAAAAATGGGGAATTCTCCTGCTCTTGTTTTAAGCCAATACCGCAAGGTTTTTCGAGGACGTCCATTGCATTTAGCAATTGGTGGGTATCGTAACAAACAGGCTCTCATTCTTGAGCGACGTCATGAATTGTTTTCCTTTAAAAAGGGATGGCCCGATGGAATCAGTCATATTCAGCATATCATTGATTATGCCCTTGACTGTAGAACCGTTTTGCGTAGGAAAATGTTTGGTCTGAATAAAAATCTGGGGTTAAAAGGGCTGGATAGTAAAAGTGAAGCAATGTTTTTCAAAAGAACTGAAGCTGTGATTCACAGTGTTTTGCAGAAAATGGATTGGCAGGAGGCTTTGAGTGAGGCTAAACAGGCAATTAGTGTAATTGTAAAAATAACTAAAATGATATTTGAGGATCTGGTTGTTTCCTATAATCACGACCCGAAGATGATGAAGATTGTGGTCAGGAGCAGAGCTGCATTGTTGTATGATCTTAAAAAATTGGAGGGATAACAATGGCAAAACAAACATTGCCGGATTTTCAAAAATTGGTGGTGGATTACCATCGTAAACTTACCAACGGTCAGCGGGCAGATCTCCGTAAAGCCGATGAACCAGATGCCCTGCTGGATATTCCGGCTTTTTATTATTTGCTGCAGTCTACCGGCTTGAAGCCAGGATTGCAGGCTGGAAGGTTGATTTATTTCCTGCCCTATGTGAATCATAAAGATGGCGCTAAATCAATGGGTTTGCAAATGCAACAGAATGATATCAGTGAAAAAAGATTGTTTCAGGTGGTGAGAGCCGATTCTCCGGATGATCTTGTTTATCTGCATCGTCTTGCCATCCAGATGAAACCCACTGTTGATTGGCAGGAATTTGGAAGGATGCTTTTTTACTGGGGGAAAAATGCCAAGCGGCAGTTGTTGCAAAACTATTATTTACAACCACAAAAAGAAACTAATAAATAAACCAGCTAAGGAGGCATTACCATGAGTGAAAAAAACTATATCAATTTTCATTGTCTGATCTCCCATTCTCCATCCTGTTTGAACCGGGATGATATGAATATGCAGAAAACTGCAATATTTGGCGGCAAAAGACGGGTTCGAATCTCAAGTCAAAGTTTAAAGAGAAACATGCGTCACTCTGGATACTATAAAGCCAATGTCAGTCAACCTTCGGATAGAACTCGTGAACTCGGAAGTTTGCTGAAAACGTATATTGAAAAGCTACAGGAGCAGTTTTCACAAGAGACCATTACTGAAGTAGTAAAACAAATCTCAGGAGTAAAGGAGATTGAAGAGCAAACCCGTTCCGGTGCAGTTGCTCCCTGGGCGGTCACAGAGGTTAGTCATTATTGTCAGATTTATGAAAGATTGCAGGCTGAGAATAGTGATGAAAAAGAGTTTGAGAAAGCTTGGGGGAAAGCAGTTAAGAAAGCCGTGGATTTCCAATCCGCATTGAAGGATGCAGCCGACATTGCACTTTCAGGTCGGATGGCTACCTCTGGAATTATGACTTCAGTGGATGCCTCCTTTGCTCTCGCCCATGCGATCACTACTCATACCGTGAGTGGTGACATAGACTGGTTTACTGCAGTGGATGATCTAATTGTTGAAAGTGGTGAAACAGGCTCTGCTCACCTTGATACTCAGGAATTTTCAGCAGGTGTCTTTTATCGATACGGCAGCCTGAATATCAGGCAGCTTCAGGATAATCTTGGAGGTGTCAGTCGAGGTGAGGCATTGAAGCTTGCTTCCCACTTACTACATCTGCTTTGCACCGAAGTGCCAGCAGCCAAACAGAATAGTTTCGCAGCATTTAATCACGCAGATTTTGCATTTGTGTCCTTTGGCGATATGCCAATATCCCTTGCCAATGCTTTTGAAAAACCGGTGAAAATAGATCGTGATGGCGGTTTTCTTACTCCCTCTATCAACGAATTCTGCTCTTATCAAAAGAAGATGTATGAGGGGTATGGTGTGGATGATATAACAGCATGGTTTTCGTTGCAGGAGTGTGAACTTGAAAATGGAAAGAAAGATGATCTGGCCAGTCTTGAGTCGTGGATTGTGCAGGATGGCGGAGCAGTATAATGAAGTATCTCATCTTAAAACTTCAAGGAGGGATGCAGGCATGGGGAACCCATACCTATGAAGATTATCGTCCGACAAATCTCTTTCCTACAAGAAGTGGCCTGGTGGGTTTGCTTGGGGCTTGCCTTGGAATTGAGCGACAGGATATCAAGAGCAGGCAATGCTTGAATGAAGGGGTGCTTATGGCAGTCAGAGCTGACGAACAGCAATGGCGCCCGCAGATAATAACGGATTATCATACAATTCTTGAGGCCAGAAAAGTAAACGGGAAAGCACGCGATAACGCCATATTGTCCTCTCGTGAATATATCTGCGATGCTCAGTTTACCGTCGCTATTAGTTTAAGCAATTGTGAAATAAAATTTGGCGAATTGGTTGAAGCGGTACGGTATCCCTTTTACACTCCAGTTTTAGGACGGAAGTCCTGTCCATTATATCGGCCGTTGTATGAAACAGAAGTTACGGCTGATTCTTTGGGGAAGCTCTTAGTCAGGTGGCTCCAGGTCGTGGGGTAATCTATAGTGACGAACCCATGGATGGTGCTTCAATTCTTACGATCCGTGATGTGCCTCTACCGTCTAAGGTCAGAGAGTTTGCTAAGCGTAAGGTATATGTTTTGGGGCAGGGAGGTGCAAATGTATCTTAGTAAGTGTTTGATTACTAATCGTAAACCAATGAATCCATATGAGATTCATCGTAAGATATGGGATCTTTTTCCCAACCGGCCAAAGGCGAAAAGGGATTTTCTGTTTCGGGTGGAGCAATCATCTCCCGCTGGCCATACGGTTTTGCTACAATCAACTTTTGAGCCGGTTTCGATCAAAGATGGGCTTGTAGTTCTTGGTCAAAAGGAGATTAACTATTTTTTCAAAGCAGGGATGGTTTTGCAGTTTTTTCTCACCGCCAATCCTACCAGACGTATTCGGGCAGAAGGCGATAAAAAAAGTAATCAGGGACGGTGTCGGGTGCCTCTTATTGATGAAGATGAGATCCGTGACTGGTTGAAACGGAAATTTGCAGATGTTGGTCAGCTGCATGAGGTGATTATTGCCGGGAAAAACAATCTCTATTTTCGAAAAAAAGGCAGACCCGGAAAAATTGTTACTGTTAACTATACCGGTCTGCTGAGTGTGGATGATACAGAGTCTTTAATGAATCTTGTTGAAAATGGTATTGGTCCTGCAAAGGCTTTTGGTTGTGGACTACTTTCACTTGCCCGGATGTAGGAGAATAACATGAAAACCAAACTGGCAATATTCAAAGGAAAAGAAATTCGGCGTACTTTACATAATGATGAGTGGTGGTTCTCGGTTGTTGATGTTTGTGCAATCCTTACTGATAGTAGAGATGCTGGAGCCTATTGGAGAAAATTAAAGCAGCGCTTGAAGGCAGAGGGAAGTGAAGTCGTGACAATTTGTCACGGGTTGAAATTAGTCGCCACCGATGGCAAGAGAAGACAAACAGATTGTGCTGATACTGAAGGCATTTTTAGAATCATCCAGTCCATTCCATCTCCCAAGGCAGAGCCGTTCAAACGCTGGCTGGCAAAGGTCGGCTACGAGAGAGTTCAGGAAATAGAAGATCCGGAACTTGCAACCAAAAGAACCAAAGCTCTTTACCGTGCCAAAGGCTACTCCGAAGCTTGGGTTGAAAAACGAATGCGAGGCATTGCGGTCAGGGCTGAACTCACCGATGAATGGAATAGTCGAGGCATAAAAGAACAACCTGAATATGCAATTTTAACGGCTGAGATATCCAAGGCAGCTTTCGGGGTGACTCCTTCTGAGTATAAAGAGTTAAAGGGGCTTGAAAGGCAGAATCTGCGGGACCACATGACCGATCTGGAATCAATTTTTTCCATGCTTGGTGAAGTTGCCACCACTGAGATTGCCAGAAAACAGGACGCACAAGGGTTTCCTGAGAACAAGGTGGTAGCTCATAAGGGTGGAACTATAGCCGGGGATGCTAGGGAAAAACTGGAGATTGAAACAGATGCGAAGGTTGTCAGTTCTGGAAATTATTTAACAGAGTCTGAAGGGCGTAAACGGTTGAATAGAAATAATGAAAAGTGAGAAGTTGAATGAGTTTTGAACAAGGCGAGTTAATTCTGTATCAGTCTGATGATGGAAAGGCAGGAGTCGATGTACGGCTTAAAAATGAGTCTGTATGGTTAACATTAAACCAGATTGCAGATTTGTTTGAGCGTGATAAATCTGTGATTTCCAGGCATCTCCGTAATATTTTCCAAAGTGGGGAACTTGTTAGAGAAGCAACTGTTGCAGAATATGCAACAGTTCAACAAGAGGGCACTCGTGAGGTTTCGCGGATTATTGAATGGTTTAATCTTGATGCCATAATTTCCGTGGGATATCGGGTTAATTCCAAGCGAGGTACTCAATTTCGGATTTGGGCAACTTCGATTTTGAAAGATCACTTGGTACAGGGCTATACCCTCAATCAGAGGCGGTTAGCAGAAAAAGGTCTAGGTGAAGTCAGGCAAATGCTGAATCTTCTGGCAAACACCCTGGAAAACCATAATCTGGTTAGTGATGAGGGACGGGAGGTACTTTCTATTGTCAGTGGTTATGCCAGAACTTGGCAGCTGCTCTGGCAGTATGATGAGGATTCTCTGGCTATTCCTAAAAATGATGGGAAATTGTCTAAGGTTTTAGAACTGACCCCGACTCGTCAGGCCATTAGTTCTTTGAAACAGGAATTGTTGACTAAGGATGAAGCAACAGACATTTTTGGTCAGGAACGGGGAGGCGGTATGGCAGGTATTTTAGGTGCTATTCAGCAGACTTTTGGAGGTCAGGATCTTTATCCAGGCGTGGAAGAGAAGGCTGCGAATCTGCTATACTTCGTCATTAAGGATCATCCTTTTGTGGATGGTAATAAACGCATTGGTTCATTTCTTTTTCTACTGTTTTTAAGGCTTAACCGTGAAGTGTTGAATTTTGATGACAAGGCTTTGGTGGCTTTAACTCTGCTCATAGCATCAAGTGATCCGGCTCAAAAGGATTTACTTGTCCGGCTTGTCATAAATCTTCTTGCAGACGATAAGGAGCGCTGATGGATCAAATATTACCGCAGTTAAAACCCATTCCTATGAAAGAACGACTTTCCATTATTTTTGTTCAATATGGAAGGCTTGATGTTCTTGACGGAGCTTTTGTTCTGGTGGATAAAAATGGCGTGCGGACTCATATTCCTGTTGGTTCTGTGGCTTGTTTGATGTTGGAACCCGGTACAAGAGTGAGCCATGCTGCTGTGGTTCTGGCTTCAAGAGTTGGTTGTCTGCTTGTCTGGGTAGGTGAAGGCGGAGTGAGATTATATGCTTCTGGTCAGCCTGGGGGAGCAAGGGCGGATCGTCTGTTGTATCAGGCAAAATTGGCATTGGATGATACCGCTCGTCTGAAAGTTGTTCGTAAAATGTATGAATTGCGCTTTAAGGAAAAACCCCCGGAAAAACGAAGTGTCGAACAGTTGCGTGGAATAGAGGGGGCACGGGTAAAAAAACTGTATCAGCTTCTGGCAAAACAGTACAACGTGAAATGGGTCAGGCGAAACTATGACCATAATAACTGGGGCAGCAGTGATATCGCAAATCGTTGCCTTTCTTCTGCAACTGCCTGTTTGTATGGCATTTGTGAGGCTGCTATATTGGCTGCCGGGTATGCTCCGGCTGTGGGGTTCATTCATACGGGTAAACCTCAATCTTTTGTATATGATATTGCAGATGTTTTTAAATTTGAAACTGTGGTTCCGGCAGCTTTTAAGATTGCTGCACGTGAACCTTTTAACCCGGAACGGGAAGTGCGTTTGGCTTGTCGAGATTCTTTTCGTCAGGGCAAGATATTGAAGAGGATTATTCCAATGATTGAAGAAGTTCTTGCAGCAGGTGAAATGAAACCGCCAAAGCGCCCGAAAGAATCCGTGGCTCCGGCCATTCCAAATAAAGAACAGGTGGGCAATGCTGGTCATCGTGGTTGAAAATGTACCGCCCAGACTGAGAGGACGGTTGGCTGTGTGGCTTCTTGAGATTCGTGCTGGAGTTTATGTGGGGAAGTTGTCTCGTCGTGTTCGCGAAATGATCTGGAGTACTGTTGAAGAAGGACTTGGTGAGGGGAATGCTGTCATGGCCTGGAGTACAAATGCCGAAGCAGGGTTTGAATTTGTGACAGTTGGAGAGAATAGACGTATTCCTATTGATATAGATGGTGTGCAACTTGTTTCTTTTTTGCAAAGGGAGGAAGATGAATCTAATTTTTATTCAGGTGGAAATGGACGGAAATAGTTGGTAGATTATTGGATGTTTGAATTTGTTCACAGTTTTAGCTGGTTATAAGGAGTATGTTCCCCACAGGCGTGGGGATGAACCGTACTATGGATGAGCTTGGAGATGAGATAGTTGATGTTCCCCACAGGCGTGGGGATGAACCGAAAGAGGTGTAAGTTTTTCCCGAAGGTTCCGCATGTTCCCCACAGGCGTGGGGATGAACCGTAAGAACAATCAACTGGCTTTTATTTACAAAGATGTGGCCAAGCAACATTCCTGCACTCATGGCAATATTATTGGAAAGTGCCACCTGGAAGTGTACCGTTGAGATAGGATTCTGAAGGTGGTCGTTACGACGGAAGAAGAATTTTTCAAGCCCCTGACTTTTTGTGGTGTGGATTCCAGTCAGGGTTTCTATAAGGAAGTTGTAGCGGATTTTGTCGCTGAAATCCTGTTCTCTTACTTCCTGCTTGAGGCACATCCCCATAACCCGGGGATCATGCAAAAGAGGAGAAACAGAGTAAGTGGCACAAAAACCAGGTCACCGCCGATATAGGCAATCAGAAAAAAAAGTGAGTACGCAGGGCAGATCGACCATGGTCATCAGTGCCTGGCCGGAGTAGAAGCTTCGTCATTTGCTGATGGCTGCCATCTTTTGAATGTAAGCCTGCTCCTTGTTCTTCAAATGCCTGAACATTCGCATTGAGCAGATGAGACATGGCAGCACAGGCGGTTTTATGTTCAAATACGGCTCTCGACCAGCCGGTGAGATATGATTGTGTGAGACGGAGTCCGACTTTAAGCGTTACAGCTGCTGCAACGCCTGAAATAAGAAGAATCAGAGTGCCTATTCCATGGCTTGGCAGGATGCGGTCGTAGGTCTGCAGCATCATGATCGGCATGGCCAGTGCCAACAGATTGATGACAAGCGTGGACAGCATCAGGTGAAATATGTTGCCGTTTTTATTCACTAAGGCGTCAGCCGAAAGTTCTGCTTTCCGGTTTTTTCTGCCATGGATATTCCCGATCGAATGATATAGCATACATTTGTTGAAGAAATAATAAACTCTGAATTGATGGTATCGAAAAAATAAAAAGAAATGAAGGAAAAGGTCAATATTATTGTATAGTTTGTATACCTTGATGCTGGATTGAGCCTTTTTGGGATTATTTCGGGAAAAAGACCCAGGATACGGTATGAAAAAGATGGTAGTGGCAAGAAAAAAATAGATGATGAACAATAAATGTTCGGGAGTGAAAATTATGAAAGTAGTTGCCTTCAGTGGAAGTGCCAGAAAGAATGGAAATACCGATTTGCTGTTGCGTACCACCCTTGCAGAACTTGAAGCCGAAGGGATTGAAACTGAATTGGTACAGCTTGCAGGGACAGAAATTCGTGGTTGTCTCGCCTGTTATCAATGTTTCAAAAGAAAGGATGGGCGCTGTGCCGTGGAAAAGGACTGTATCAATGAATGCCTTGAGAAGATGAAGGGTGCAGATGCCATTCTTCTGGGATCCCCCACCTATTTTGCCGATGTCTCAACGGAAATGAAGGCTCTGATGGACAGGTGCGGTATGGTGAGTCGTGCCAATGGTGATATGTTGAAACGAAAACTTGGTGCTGCCGTTGTTGCGGCCAGGCGTGCCGGTGCTATTCATGTATTTGATACCATGAATCATTTCTTTCTCATCGGACAGATGATTGTCGTTGGCTCCAACTACTGGAATATCGGCATGGGACGTGAAAAAGAAGAGGTTGCCAAGGATGAAGAGGGCATGAATACGATGAAAGTTCTGGGGCAGAATATGGCCTGGACATTAAAGCAACTGCATTCCTAGGAGAATTATTGTGACAAAGCAGGTAACCATTCTGGTGGTGGATGATGAACAGGTGCATCGCTATATGCTCTGTTCCATGTTTAAAGAGTGGGGCTGGAAGTGTGTGGAGGCTGATGACGGTAAAACTGCGGTGGACGCTGTTCAAAAGTTTGCCTATGACGCAGTACTCATGGATGTACGCATGGCGAGAATGGATGGCATGGAGGCTTTTGGTAAAATTCACAGCACTCATCCGGCCCTGCCCGTCATCATTATGACAGCCTATTCTTCTGTGGATGCGGCGGTTGAGGCGATTAAGCATGGGGCTTATGATTACCTGACCAAACCTCTTGATTTTGATCGTCTCCGTCTCACCCTCGAGCGGGCAGTGGATAAAAAACAGGTGGAGGAGCGGAAACAGGTGGGGCAGGAAGGCAAACCTGAAGCAAAATCCTCTGCCATTCTCGGGAGTTCTCCTTTAATGCAGGAACTTCTTGAAATGATCTCCTATGTGGCCCCCACCGAGGCCACGGTTCTTATTAATGGTGAATCCGGTACCGGGAAAGAACTGGTGGCAGCTGAACTGCACCATAACAGTGATAGAAGTGATAAGCCCTTTATTAAGGTGAATTGTGCAGCCCTTGCGGAGAGTCTACTGGAGTCGGAACTCTTTGGCCATGAGAAAGGAGCCTTCACCGGGGCTGATAAACAGCGTGAAGGAAAATTTGTTCAGGCAGAAGGTGGAACGCTTTTTCTTGATGAGATTGGTGAAACTTCCCAGGCCATGCAGGTGAAAATGCTGCGTGTCCTTCAGGAACACGAATTACAGCGGGTTGGAGGAGAGGAAACAATTCGGACCGATGCCAGAATCATTGCTGCCACCAACCGGGATCTGGAACAGGAGGTTCGTGACGGGAATTTTCGTGAAGATCTCTACTACAGGCTGAACGTGGTAACGGTGACTGTTCCTCCGCTTCGTGATCGAAGCGACGATATCCCCATACTGGTTGGACATTTTGTCCGTAAATTTGCTGAGAAGAACAGGCGTGAGGTCACCGGAGTTACTTCGGAATGTATGGAACTGCTAAGTTCCTATTCCTGGCCCGGGAATGTCCGCGAACTTGAGAATGCGATTGAACGAGGGGTTATTCTTATGCGTGGTGAGTATCTCACCGAAAAAAGCCTTCCTTTGCCCATCCAGAAACAGGTACAAGCAAAAAGTGTTGATAACGAAGATGGGCAGATCTCATCGCTTCAGGCTCAGGAGAAGGTTTTGATCCTGAAGACCCTCGAGGAAACCGGCGGCAACAAGAGTGAAGCTGCAAGAAGGCTTGGGATAACCCGTAAGACTCTGCAGAATAAATTGCATAAATATGCTGAATAATGACAAGAGAATGACAGTTTGCTGCCCTTGTTGACTATGCCCGATGGCTGTGGTATTGAGACAGGCTGAAAGGCTGAATTGTAAAGGCTGCAGGTGGACAAATAACGGTTTTCTTTGTTGCCTCGGTCGTCAGCGCAAGAAAACGTTAAGTCCATACACAGGTGGAGTAATAAAATGAGGACAGATATAGTCCATATTGGTGCAGGCGAGCTGACCTACGAGATTCGTAATATCGTAAATGTCGGGATGAAATTGCAGAAGCTGGGGCTTAGCCCCAACTGGGAAAATATAGGTGATCCTATTGCAAAGGGTGAGGAAATACCTCTTTGGATGAAAGAGATCGTTGCGGATGCTGTTATGCAGGATGCTACTTATGGCTACTGCCCAACCAGGGGTGTGTTGAGTACCCGTGAGTTTATTGCTGCTGAAACCAATAGGCGCGGCGGGGCACAGATTACTCCGGAAAATATACTTTTTTTTAACGGCCTGGGTGATGCTATTTCCAAGATTTTCGGGTTTCTGAAAAGGACTGCCCGGGTTCTGGTGCCGACACCAAGCTATACAACACATTCGTCAGCGGAAGCTGCTCATGCCGGTGATAAGCCACTAACCTATATTTTAGATCCTAATCATCACTGGTATCCAGATCTTGATGATTTGGAAAAGTCCATCAAGTACAATCCTGCCGTTGCAGGGATCCTGATCATCAATCCTGACAATCCCACAGGGGCAGTCTATCCCACCCATATTCTTGAATCCATTGTTGAGCTGGCCAAACGATATAACCTCTTTATTGTCTGTGATGAGGTCTATCATAATATAGTGTATAATGGAACGTCAACATCTCCTCTTTCAGATGTGATTGGTGATGTCCCTGCCATTGCCATGCGTGGTATTTCTAAAGAAATGCCCTGGCCCGGTTCTCGTTGTGGGTGGATTGAAGTATATAATGGGGACAAAGACCCCATGTTTGAAAAATATATTAACTCCATTTTAAATGCCAAAATGGTGGAGGTTTGTTCCACCACCCTGCCTCAGGTTGTCTTTCCCAAGGTGGTCCAGCACCCGGAGTATCAGGGCTATCTGGATGAACGCATTGCCCGTTATGAAAAATTTTCCAATATTGCCTATGAGTGTTTGAAAGACGTAAAAGGCGTTTTGGTGAATCGCCCTAATGGTGCGTTCTATATGAGTGTTTGCTTTGAGAATGGAGCATTGACCCATAACCAAATGTTACCTATTGAGATTAAGGAAGTACGAACAATGGTAGAGGCGCTGGTGAACCCAGAGGGGACTTCCCTGGATAAACGCTTTGTCTATTATCTGCTTGGTGCAACGGGGGTTTGTGTTGTGCCCCTTACCTCTTTTGCCACGGATCTCCAGGGCTTTCGCGTAACCTTGCTTGAACGTGATGAGACGGTTTTTCGTAAAGTGTTTGAGACCATCGCCACATCTATTCAGAAGTATTTAGAAAGTTAGTGGGTAGTGGAAAATGTTCATTTTGAATTGTACCAGCAGGATTGGGCTTTGTTATACTCTTCAACCTTCTTTGTAGAATTTTGAGGAATATACGGGAGGGTTTACTATAGCACTTGTCAGCGGCAATACCGGCGGATTAAAAAAGAACCAGTTGAAACAGCTGGAGCGTCTTGGTGGAAAACGGGGCAGCAGAGATGATATCATTGGTCCCGAAATGGCACGTTCCCTCTGTCAGCTGTCCTTTGAACTGAACCGCCAAATCGGCTTGCTTTTGCAGCGTTCCGGAAAAGTTGAAGCAGTCATTGTCGGTGATTTCAAAGGGATCATGATCCCCCAGCTCTCCCATATTCGGAGCCGTGGTCGTCTTAAGGGATTGCGCCTTGTTCACACGCATCTTGGCGGGGAAGATATCAGTGACGAAGATCTGATGGATCTTCTCTTTCTGAGGCTTGATATGCTTTCCGTTGTCAAAGTGACATCGGATGGCTTACCTGAACAGTTGTACTCAGTACATCTCCTCCCCGACTCCCGTGATGGAAAGAACTGGGCATTTCTTCCAGCAGTTCATCCTGCCAACCAAAAAGACTCCTTTGATGATTTTATTCATGCACTTGAAGGGGAATTTACCAGAAATGCATCGTCACAAGAAGTTGAAAGTGGCCAGGATCGGGCAATCTTAGTGAGTGTAAGCAGCTTGTCAAAGATTAGTGCTGAGGAATCCATGCGTGAGCTGGCAGAGCTCTCAAGGTCCGACGATGTTGTCGTGCTGGCAAAGGTTCTGCAACAGCGACGCAAAATAAATCCTCGTTTTATTCTAGGGAAGGGAAAGCTTGCAGATATTATGATTCAGGCCCTGCAGTTAAACGCCAATCTTCTCATTTTTGATCAGGAACTCAATCCCTCCCAAATTCGCTCCATCACTGATTACACCGACCTTCGAGTTATAGACAGGACCCAGCTTATTCTCGATATCTTCGCTCATCGGGCACTGAGCCGCGAAGGAAAGTTGCAGGTGGAGATGGCCCAGTTGAAATATATGCTGCCAAGGCTCTCTTCCCGTGATGATGCTCTTTCCCGTTTAACGGGGGGGATTGGAGCAAGGGGACCCGGTGAGACAAAACTAGAGATTGATAAACGACGTATTAATGATCGTCTGGCAAGGCTTAGCAAAGAACTTAAGCAGGTGAGCAAGGAGCGCTATAGGCGCAGGTCAAGACGCAGGAAGAAGGATTTGCCCGTTCTTTCCCTGGTCGGCTATACCAATGCCGGAAAATCCACATTGCTCAACACCCTGACTCAAAGTGATATTGTGGCCGAAGACAAGCTTTTTGCGACACTTGACCCAACTAGTCGCCGTCTCCGATTTCCACGGGATATGGAAGTTGTTATCACAGATACCGTTGGCTTTATTCGGCAGTTGCCTGCTGAACTTCTTCAGGCCTTTAAAGCAACCCTTGAAGAACTTGAAGAAGCTGATCTGCTCGTCCATGTAATTGATCTGTCTAATCCCTGCTTTCGTGAACAAATGAAGGTGGTGGATGATTTGTTGCGTGAGCTTGAACTGGATACCATACCCTGCCTGAAACTTTTTAATAAGGCAGACCAGGTTGAAAACGATGAGATACTGATAGCAGATGTTGCGAGGGAAGGGGTTGTGGTCAGTGCCCTCAATATCAATAGCCTGGCACCATTTTTAGACAAAGCACAAGAGCTTATGGGGAAGATCATTCAGGGCTGATAAGTCCTGCGAAAGTTTTGACTTGTTTTTTTTGTAAGTTTACTGATGAACACCGAATATTCTAAAGCGGGCTCTGCCCGCAACCCATGTTTTGAGGCTGAAGGAACACAAAACCTGAAGGCCGCGTGTAATGCTGTCTTTCTTTCAGAGTAACCCCTTTCATCCTACCTACCTTGTTATAATAACGAAAGAAATTAATGATTACGTTCGTGTCTTTTTACACCTCTCAAGAGGGTACTGAACAGAGTAACCGGAGTTCAGGAATAAGGTATTAATTATTCGGTGTTCGGTGTTGGATGTTCATCTGGAGATGATGAATAAGTAGCAAGCTAAGGTTGAAGGTAGAATCCAAGGTCCTTACCTATCTGTCCCTGATTGAGGAATTCGCAACCGATATTGTTTTCCAGGATATTCTTAACGATTACTTTTTTTGTGAGCTCGGTCTGTTTTTTATTGTCCAGCTTGAAGTTAAGAAGTGCCTTTTGACCAACGGTTATGCTGTGGGGTCCCGAGATGGAAAATGCAACGCCACTGCGTGAGATATTGTTGACCTGCATTTGGCCACCACCATGGCGTGACACACCAATAAGGGAGTACATACCCATTATATTGGTTGGTTTTCGGTAATGTTTTCTGAAGTCCAGAGCCACCAGAAAAGTACTTCCACAAGTGCAACGGGTTTTCAGGGTGTGCCTGCTGCTACGGAATTTACCCACTGCAATATTTTTCACAAGGGCGCATTGAGGACACCGGATAGAGGCAGTATCATTTGTTTTCACAAAAGATTTCTGTACCTTCATTCCGTATTGCTGGTTGCTCAACATCGCCAGTTGCCTCAGTTGCAGGGCCAGAAGAAACTACCTACTTCTTCTTCGCTTAGGGGTCACTTTTATCGAACTCTGTTCTCTATTTTAGCATCTTATGAGATTTTTTCCATAGGTAAAATGCCTATTTTTCAGGGGGTTCTTCTCCATTTATGTGTTAATGTGTTGAAGGTACACGTTAAAGAAACGACAGGCTCTTGTTATTAACTATCAATCGTAAATAAGAACGGTGTAACGTTCCAGAATTTTCTCTGTTTCAGGGTCCAGGTCACTTGCTACCTCATGAATTTTATATTCATGCTTGCAGCCTGTACACCGAAGCCGAATGCGGCGACACTGACGGAGGACCTCAAGTTTTTCAGAACATTTTCGACATTTCATGATCAGCTCAGGAGTTGCTCACGGGTGAAGAGTGCTTCAAGTTTGTAACCGGCATTAGCGAGGATCTCCACGCCGCCTTCCTGACGTTCAACAACGGTGATGACCTGGCCCACTGTAAAGCCTGCGTCTTCCACTCGTTTGATTACCTGAACCAAGGTACCACCGGTGGTGACCACATCTTCAAGAAGAGTGACCGTGCATCCCTCGGGCATGTTACTGAGTCCTTCGATGTAATTTCCGGTTCCGTGCCCCTTGGCTTCTTTGCGAACGATAAAAGCTGGTACAGGGTGACCTTCAAGGTGGCTGACAACGGATACCGCAGAAACAAGCGGGTCGGCACCGAGTGTCATTCCACCAACTGCCTGAATGGGAGTGTTGGCTTTCAGCATGAGATCCAGTATAAGTTTGCCACAGAGATAGCTCCCCTCGGCCGAGAGAGATGTCTGTTTGACATCGATATAAAAATCCGATGTTTTACCGGAGGTGAGAGTGAACTCACCTTTGCGATATGATTTTTCGAGAAGGATTTCTTTTAATCGTTGTCTATTGTCCATGATATTACCTGATTTGAGTGTTGGATACGTTTTTTGATGGATTAGTGAAAAACAAAATTCCTGATTCTCCTGTAAAAGTACTCAATTTTTGTTAAGGAACAAGAAAAAACTCGCTATATTGAAAATTGGCATGTTAATCTGTAAAATTAATTGCTAATCAAAAACAAAATTTACCGTTTTTTTTGAAAGAAATCAGGGGAACTCAATATGTGTGGAATTGTCGGCTATGTTGGAAGAAGGCGTGTGGTGCCAGTTGTACTTGATGGCTTGAAACGTCTGGAATACAGAGGCTATGATTCCGCAGGCATTGTCTATCTTCAGGATGGAGAACTGAACAAATATCGCAGTGAAGGGAAACTTCAGAATCTTGAAAATATTATGGAGGAGGCCATCGGGGCTCCTTCCCATATTGGTCTCGGCCATACCCGTTGGGCAACCCATGGTGCCCCCACCACAGAAAATGCTCATCCACATAGCGATTGCACCGGCGAACTCGTTGTCGTTCATAACGGTATTATTGAAAACTATCATTCGCTTCGTAAAGAACTCCTTGAAAAGGGACACAAATTTGCCTCGGAAACCGATACCGAGGTTCTTGCCCATCTGATAGAAGAGTATCTTGATACTGATCTGAGAGCAGCAGTTACAAAAGCCCTTGCCAGGGTTGAAGGTTCCTATGGAATCGGTGTGCTCTGGACCGGGATGCCCGACACCCTGATTGCCGCCAGAAATCACAGTCCTCTAGTTATTGGTGTTCATGAGGAGGATGGCGGTTTTATGGCCTCCGATGTTCCGCCCCTGCTTCCCTATACCAATCAGATTATCTTTCTTGATGATCAGGAACTGGTTGTTTTGCAAGCCGACAAGTACAGCATCTACTCCTTAGTCAGCGGGGAAGAGGTTGAGAAAAAGGTGCAGACTATTTCCTGGAACTCGGCCATGGCAGAGAAGGGTGGCTATAAGCATTTTATGCTCAAGGAAATTTATGAACAGCCACAGGCCATCATAGACACGGTGAGTGGTCGTATCAATCCTGAGACTGGCAGTGTTGAGTTGTCGGAAATGAACCTTAGCGATGAGGATCTTGCCGGAATTGAGCGTATTTTTCTGGTGGCCTGTGGTACTTCCTGGCATGCGGCACTGGTTGCCAAATACTGGATTGAACGCTGGGCCGGGATTCCTGTTGAGGTGGATATTGCCTCAGAATTCAGATATCGTAAGCTTCTTATTGATGAAAAAGTGCTCACCGTTGCTATTTCCCAGTCGGGAGAAACAGCAGATACCCTAGCAGGGATTCGTATTGCCAAAGAGCTTGGCTCCAAGATTGTAATCATCTGTAACGTGGTTGGATCTACAATGACCCGTATAGCACATGGTACGGTTTATACCCATGCAGGACCCGAGATTGGAGTAGCCTCCACCAAGGCCTTTACTTCACAGCTTGCAGCATTATTTCTCTTTACTCTCTTTCTTGCAGAAAAAAGGGGAACCATGGAGGAGGAAAAACGACTGGAACTTGGTAAAGAGCTTATTAATATTGCTTCGGTTATTAAAAAAATCCTTCCTGTGCTTCAAGAGGAAATAAAAGGATTGATCGAAAATTATTACGACAGTCGTGATTTTCTCTTTGTGGGGAGAGGGCTTAACTTCCCCATTGCCCTGGAAGGCGCATTGAAACTCAAGGAAATTTCCTATATTCATGCTGAAGGCTATGCAGCAGGCGAGTTGAAACACGGGCCCATTGCCCTCATTGATAAGGATATGCCAATCATGGGACTTACGCCAAAGGATGCGGTGTATCAAAAATCTATTTCCAACGTTGAAGAGATCAAGGCAAGACAGGGCCGCCTTATATTAATAGGGACCGAGGGGGATGAACATCTGAAAAGCATCACCGATGATGTCCTCTATCTGCCTGAAGTACATGAAGAACTGAACCCCATTCTCTATACAATTCCTGCTCAGTTACTCGCTTATGAGATCGCTTCCCGGCGCGGCTGTGATGTGGATCAACCACGAAATCTGGCCAAAAGTGTGACCGTAGAATAATGATTACAATTGGTCTTGAAAATCTGGCAGGTTCAGATGTGGAACTCTCCGGCAAGCGTCTCGGGCTCCTCTGTAATCATGCATCCACCGATCACACTCTGCGCCACAGCAGGGATGTTCTGCTGGATCTTTATGGTAGTCAGCTGACCTGTCTGTTTTCTCCCCAGCACGGATTCTTCTCTGAAAAACAGGATAATATGATTGAATCGGATCACAGTAGAGATCCGGTGAGCGGACTGCCCGTTTTCTCTCTTTACGGGGAGGGTAGGAAACCGACTGAAGCCATGTTTTCTCATCTTGATGTTCTGCTTATTGATATTGTAGATGTGGGGACCCGGGTCTATACCTTTCTATACACCATGGCCTATTGTATGGAAGCCGCAGCTCAGTACGGGAAGCAGATTGTAGTACTTGATCGGCCAAATCCTGTTGATGGTGTGTCGGTGGAGGGGAATATCCTCCAGGAGGAGGATTGCAGTTCTTTTGTGGGGCTCTATCCCATTCCCATGCGCCATGGTATGACATTTGGCGAGCTGGCCCTGTTTATTAATAAAGAGTTTGCCATAGGCGCAGATCTACAGGTTGTGCCCATGCAGGGCTGGAAACGTTCCATGCTCTTTCGTGATACGGGCTTTCCCTGGGTTGCGCCGTCTCCGAATATGCCCACACCGGAAACGGCCCTTGTCTATCCGGGGCAGGTTATCTGGGAGGGAACAAACTGTTCCGAAGGGCGAGGCACAACCCTGCCTTTTGAATTTGTGGGGGCTCCGTATTGGGAGCATAAGGAGATTTTGAAGTATCTGGAGGCGACTGAGCTTCCCGGATGTTACCTTAGACCCCTTGTCTTTCAGCCAACCTCCGGGAAATGGGCTGAGCAGGCCTGTGTCGGGTTTCAGATTCATGTGACGGACCATGAGACCTTTCTGCCCTATCGAACGAGTCTGGCATTGCTTCAGGCAGTGATGCAATGTTATCCTGATGCCTTTATCTATAAAGGACCACCCTATGAATATGAGTTTGAGCGGCTTCCCATGGACCTGATTCTTGGGGACGTTGCGCTGCGACATGCCCTTGAGCGTGGCGAATCTCTTGCACTACTCGAAAAGAGATGGCAGCCGGAATTGGATCATTTTTTAGAAAAACGTAACAAACATCTTATTTATACTATTTGATAAGCAAAGAGGATTATGTGAGCAATACAAGTATTACTCTGGAAAAACTGGCAATTGTAGCAGATGGGGAGATTGCAGGAGATGGGCAACTGCAGATCAGCGGTTTTTCTCCACTGGAAACAGCAGAAAAAGGAGACATCAGTTTTCTGGTTAAAGCTGGAGAGGTGGATAAATTAAAGGATTTCAGAGGCAGCGCAGTAATTGTGCCTATGGCAATCGAAGAGGCTTCCGTTGCCATTATTCGTGTCGATGATCCCTATCTTGCATCGGCCAAAATCCATAATCTTCTTCTGGAGAAACCTTTTGTCGCTACAGGGGTGCATACCCAGGCCTGGGTAGGCAATGAGACTATTCTTCCTGAACAGATAAGCGTCGCTCCTTTTGTATCCATTGGTGAACGAGTGGCCCTAGGAGAGCGGGTAACTATTGAAGCCGGAGCCGTTATCGGTAATGATGTGCAAATTGGAGATGATACGACCATAAAGGCCAATGTGACCATTGCTGAAGGGTGTAAAATCGGGAAACGGGTAATTATTTATTCAGGCGCTGTGATTGGCAGTGATGGCTATGGCTACGCTACGGATAAACAGGGGTTTCATACAAAGCGTCCTCAAGTGGGAATTGTGCAGATTGATGATGATGTGGAAATCGGTGCCAATAGTTGTGTGGATAGAGCAGTCTACGGGGTGACCCATATAAAATCCGGAACAAAAATTGATAATCTTGTTCAGATAGCCCATAATGTGGTTGTTGGTGAAAACAGCCTCCTTGTTGCCCAGGTTGGAATTGCCGGTTCAGCGACTCTTGGCCGCAATGTCGTACTCGGTGGTCAAGTTGGGGTAGCTGGTCATATTACACTCGAGGATACTGTGATGGCTGCAGCCCAGAGTGGCATACATAATAGCCAGAAGGCCGGGGCAGTGGTAGGCGGTTCGCCAGCTATCCCCATGAAAATATTTGCAAGAGCTGCCATCCAGTTTGGAAAATTGTCTGAGATGGGGCGTGATATAAGAAGATTAAAAAAGCAGATGGCAGAATGTACAGCCGTTGTAGAAGAACAATCAGGGAGTGCTGAATGAGTGAAGAACTTATTGAAAATATAGATATTCTTGAGATTTTGAGACTGTTACCGCACAGGTATCCATTTGTGATGATTGACCGGGTTCTTTCCCTGGTCCCCGATCACTCAGTTGAAGCCCTGAAAAATGTTACAATCAATGAGCCTTTTTTTCAGGGGCATTTTCCCACAAAGCCAGTGATGCCGGGGGTATTAATGCTGGAAGGAATGGCCCAGGCAGGTGGAGTACTTGCCTACTGCACGGAACCTGAAAATGTAGGTGTGAAACTGCTTTATTTTGCCGGACTGGACAAGGTGCGTTTTCGTCGTCCCGTCGGGCCCGGAGATCAACTGATCTATAAAATTGAGCTGTTGAAAAAGAAACGCGGCATCTGGAAGCTGGCAGGGAAGGCTTTTGTCGATGACAAGTTGGTTGCCGAAGCTGAACTTATGGCATCTTTTGGATGAGTGCTGAGATGAATATTCACCCCACGGCAGTGGTTTCTGAAAAATCCAAGCTCCATGAGAGTGTGACGGTTGGCCCATTCAGTGTGATCGAGGATGGTGTGGTCATCGGGGCTGGCACAAGTGTTGCCACCCATGTGCGGATTTCCGGGCCCACCATTATTGGTGAAAAGAACACCATCGATTCATTTGCATCCCTTGGTGGTGCACCGCAGGACCTCGGCTATAAAGGTGAGCCCACCGAGCTTGTTATCGGTGATAATAATCTTATTCGTGAATACGCCTCCATCCATCGGGGAACCGTGAAAGGCAGCGGCAAAACAATACTTGGCAATAACTGTATGATTATGGCTTACGCCCATATAGGACACGATTGCATTATCGAAGATCATGTAATTATTGTGAATGCGGCCCACTTGAGTGGTCATACGGAAGTTGCGACCAGGGCCACCGTGGGTGGACTCACCGGAACCCATCAATTTTCAAGGATTGGTACCTTTGCCTTTATAGGCGGCGGTTCTGCCGTGAGTAAAGATGTACCTCCCTACGCCATGGTGACGGGCGAGAGAGGTCAGATGCGTATTTCCGGTTTGAATAAGGTGGGTCTGCGCAGAAATGGATTCAGTCGTGAGACTATCTCTAAGATTGATGCGGCCTATCGTGTACTCTTCCACTCTCCCGAACTTCTTCATAAGGAGGCGCTTGAGAAAGTTGAGCAGGAATTGGGTGGATGTGAAGAAATAGACGGATTGCTTGATTTTATCCGAAGTTCCAAACGCGGTGTGGTGAAGCGCATCAAAAAAGTAAATCCATGAGTGTTGATCCTGAAAAAATCGGAATTATTGCTGGCTCCGGTCAGTTCCCTCTGCTCTTTATTGAGGCAGCCAAAAAATCCGGGCGAAAGACGGTGCTCATTGCTCACCGTAATGAGACAGGCGATGAAGCAGCAGAGGCTGCCGATGAGGTGTGCTGGGTAAAACTTGGGCAGTTAGGGCAAATCCTAAAGTTTTTCCATTCTAAAGGAGTTGGAGAGACTGTTTTTGTCGGGGCAATAACCAAGACAAAAATATTTCGTGATATCTTGCCTGACATAAAAGGGATGACTCTCTGGAACAAGATCGACTCCAAACAGGATGATGCCATTCTTCGCGCCGTTGCCGGTGTGCTCGAAAAGGCTGGCATACAGGTTCTGGAATCCACCTGCTACCTGCAGCATCTGTTGTTTCCCCATGGCGTCTTAACGAGAAAAAAGCCCGATAAAAATCAGTGCCTTGATATTGCCTTTGGCTGGAAAAATGCCCGGGCCATTGGGGCCATGGATATTGGACAATGTGTGGTTGTCAGGAATCGTTCCGTGGTTGCCGTCGAGGCCATTGATGGTACCGATGCTACCATTCTCAGAGGTGGAGCTCTTGCCAAGGAGCAGGCCGTTGTGGTGAAGGTACGAAAACCCGGACAGGACTTTCGCTTTGATCTTCCGGCCACCGGTATCAAAACCATAGAAACACTTGCCTCTGTTCAGGGGGCGGTCCTTGCCGTGGAGGCTGGGCAATCGCTCCTTTTTGATCCCGCTGCTATGATTCGCGCTGCCGATGAGGCTGGGATTGTGGTGGTTGGAGTGAGAGAACATCCGGATGGTACCCTTGATTATTAACTTGAAAACTGATTAGAATAAAAAATGAATAAATTCCTTCCTCTCCCTGTTGGGACATTCCGTGTTGCTCTGTTCCTCTGTTTACTTATGTTTTTGTTTAGTGTCTCCTCCTTTGCAGGCAATACTACGCCCCAATTGAATAATGGTCAGAAGTGGCGGATCGCGTACTATCAAGGCGGTCCCATTCCATTTTACAGTAATATTCACAAAGAAATCATTAAAAGGCTGATGGACCATGGGTGGATTGACAAAATGACTCTTCCTGAAGATGGTTTAGCCGCAGAGCCGCCTTTCTGGGATTGGCTCTGCAACAGTGCTACGAGTAAATATATTACGTTTCTTCCGGTTAACGGCTATAGCGCTTCCTGGAATGAAGAGAAACGAAAGGGAGTACGAACAGAGCTTTTAAAACGACTCCAGGATGGGGAGATTGATCTGGTTATTGCCATGGGTACCTGGGCTGGCGAGGATTTGGTGAACGACAGTCACTCAGTGCCAACCCTTGTGATGAGTGCTACCAATTTTGAGCAGACCGGCCTGATCAAGAGCATCCATGATTCTGGTCTTGACCATGTCAGTGTAATGACTGATCCCACTTTTGCCGAGAGGCAGGTGAGGATGTATCATCGGGTCACCGGTTTTCAAAAACTCGGGGTTGCCTACGAGAACACCACGGAGGGACATAGATATTCAACCATTGCCGTTATTGATAAAATTGGTGCTGAGCGCGGCTTTGAGGTGAATCGCTGTGAGGTGCTCGATACAACAGATGACAGGGCTAAAAGCAGAGCTTCCTGCCTGGCATGTTTTCAGGAACTTGCGGCCAATTCAGACGCCATTTATATCTCAGCACTCCTGTGCGCCGATGAAGAAATTGATACACTGGTGGCCCTTTTTAAAGAGAAGGAAATTCTCTCTTACTCATTTTTTGGCAGCCAACATGTGGAAAAGGGAATCCTCCTCGGTGCCTCTGCAAAAGCAGGCTATGAAATTTATGGCGGACATAGTGGTGAACAAATAATCGAAGTTCTACGAGGTGCCAGTCCAAGATCATTAAAACAGGTTGTTGAGTTGCCTTTCTTCCTTTCTATCAATACAGCCACAGCCACAGCCATAGATTTTAAGGTACCTCAAAGCATACATAAGATTGCCCGTGATGTGTATGATCACTAGATTTTTGAAATCTAGATGGGTTCTGTATGGGTTGTTGGTATTTATCAGTTTTTTGTACTGGTGTTTTGATTCCGTCTGGTCGTTCGTCTCCTATGAACGGAATTTGAATGCCCTGCTTTTTATGGTTCCACGTTCTTTCCTGGATACTTTCTTTTTGGAAGTTGCTCCCTATCAGACAGCATCCCGTGTCGGGGTGATACTTCTTTTGCTGTTCAGTGGAACTTTGCTGATTGAACTCAGTAATCGCAAGCAGAAAATTGCCAAGGCACTTTCTGAAAGCGAAGTGAGATATCAGTACCTTCTTGATCATGCTAATGTGGGTGCCTGTATTATCCAGGCCATGGTTATTAAAATTCCAAATTTGAAATTGCAGGAAATCACTGGCTACTCTGAAAAGGAATTGGAGGAATTTCCGTTTATTGAAGTCATCCATCCTAAAGACAGAGCCTTGATTCTTGGCTGGCGTAAAATGACGATGTCTGGTGTGGCGCCGGCTACAGACACTCCATTCCGGATTTTCACTAAAGAGCAGGGAATCAAATGGCTGCAGCTCAGTACAACTTCTGTTGTCTGGCAGGAAAAGCCGGCGCAGTTCTGTATTATTCACGATATTACTCAGCGTAAAGTCAGAGAGGAAAAACATCAGCAGGCAAAGAAAATGGAGGCCATTGGCCTGCTTGCCGGTGGCGTGGCCCATGATCTGAATAATATCCTATCCGGTATCGTCAGCTATCCCGAGTTGCTGCTCCAGTTATTGCCGGATGACAGCCCTCTGTGCAGTCATATAAAAACCATGCATGAAGCAGGACTCAGGGCATCGGCTGTTGTTGCAGATCTCTTGACCGTGGCAAGGGGTGTGGCCAGTACCCGTAATATTGTGGATCTGAATGTTCTGATAAGTAAATTTCTGGAAACCCCGGAGTGTAAGGTTCTAACGGAACGCTACCCTGAAGTGAGGCTTTCGTCTCACCTCCACCAGGATATGGTACCCATTCTCTGCTCAGAAATGCATATTCAAAAAAGTGTTATGAATTTGCTCTTTAATGCCATGGAAGCCATTGAAGAAGTGAGTGGCAATGTCATTATCAGTACCGATTGGGAGGAGGTTACCGAAACGGTAGCTCTGCCTTTAAATCTGAAAGCAGGTGCTTATGCAATCCTTTCAGTGGCTGATACCGGTCCCGGAATTTCAGCGAAACATAAAGAACATATCTTTGAGCCCTTTTATACCAGAAAAGTAATGGGATCCAGCGGAACAGGCCTTGGGCTTACCGTGGTTTGGAATACAGTTGTGGACCATAATGGGGCCATCGATATCGTAACTTCTGAAAAGGGGACTCTGTTCAGGCTGTACCTGCCCCTGGCACAACTTACGCACACAAAGCTGGAGCCGCTGATAGACTCAAATTCTCTTCCGGTGAGCAAAGGGTCGGGACAACGAGTTCTTATTGTTGATGATGAGGCTCAGCAGCGCGAAATTGGTCATCAGTTCCTTAAATTTTTAAATTATACTCCAATTTCCGTTGCCAGTGGTGAGGAAGCAGTTGAGCTCCTGCGCCATGAGGAAGTTGATCTGGTTGTTCTGGATATGATTATGGATCCGGGCATCAATGGAAGGGAAACCTATGAACAAATCCTCGGCCTTTATCCAGGTCAAAAAGCTCTGATTGTTTCCGGATACGCTGATCATGATGAGATCTCCAGGGCATTGAAACTGGGAGTGGGTGATTTTATTAAAAAGCCCTATGCCTTGAAACAACTGGCGGCTGCTGTGCACAAGGAACTCAATACAAAATGATTTTTTTAGGCGAAACTTTATGAAACTGCTTTCCAGTTTTCTGACAATATACTGTCTCATATGTATTCTTTCTCTTCAAAAAAGCTCTGCCGATACTGCGCAGGTAATGCCCAGGGGGATGCATCGTGTTGAACTCCAGAATAAATTCTGGTTTCCAATTACCCAGGGGTACAACACAGATGGTCAAAAAATAGATCTTGGTTCCGCCTATACAGTTTCACTAGACAGCAATGGTCTTGCGGCTCTTGCAGCCCTCGAAAAGGCTGCAGGGATGGCTTCCGGCAGTGCAAGCCTTGGTCACACTGATATTGATATGACCATGAATTATAACGATGTCATCCTCTATTACCAATATGGCTTGACGGATAAGCTGACCATAGGTGCAGAAATTCCCTATTACTGGCAGTGGACCGATGTAAAACGGGCAACGGTAAACACTGAGAATGCTACGGTGGGTTTCAATCCATCGGGACAGGACCCACTATTTTTACCGATAGCCGCAGGTGGAGTGGTCGATGGTGATATGGCTATGGAACTTCTTCAGGGCCAGTTGGAACAGTTGGGTTACCAGCGGATAGAAGACTGGTCCGATAATGGTTTTGGTGATATTCGTGCTGGATTTAGATACCAGTATCTGGAAAATAATCCCTATCGACTCGCCGTGACCGGTGGCCTGACTCTGCCCACCGGTGCCGTTGATGATCCCGATAGTTTTGTTGATATTGAATTTGGTGAAGGGGCCTGGGGCTTCTTTGTTCATTCGAATAATGATTACACCGGTATTAGTAATCTGATTTTGAATCTTACCCTGCGCTATGAACATTATCTGACAAGCTCACAGGATAGAAGAATGCCTGAGAGTGCAACATCATTTCTCTCGGTCAGAACAGAATCCATCCGGGTACAGCTTGGCGATAAGGTTGAGTGTGAGATTTCATCCGTATATAATTTCTCCGAGGCCGTTACCGCGGAGTTGATGTATCGCTACGCCTATCAGGGTGATGACTCGGTCTCCGGGGGAAGTGATTATGACTACAGTGTCTTTTCAGAGGACACCTTCAGGGAAGAACACGTCGGTAGGATTGGGCTTTCCTACTCCACCATACCTGCTTTTAAAAGAGATGACTTTGGATTACCACTTGTTGCAAGTGTTGAGTACAGGGATCGCTTTGCAGGAAAAAATGTTTCCGTCAGCCGCTATATCCGCCTGAAAGTGGCTATCTTTTTTTAAGAGGGCATCCATGCAGGCAATGATACTCGCAGCAGGCTTTGGTACCAGACTACTGCCTTTCACAAAACTCCGTCCTAAACCGCTTTTTCCGCTTCTCAATGAGCCGCTATTACTGCTGACTATTCGTCGTCTCCAGGCCGCCGGTTTTGACAATATTATTGTAAACTGCCATTATCTCAGAGAACAGATTGTTGATGCCCTGACAGGATTACCCGGTGTGCTCATTCAGGAAGAAGAAACAGTACTCGGTACCGGTGGCGGTCTGCGTATGGCACTGCCTTCTCTGCGGGATGAACCCCTGCTGGTAAGTAATGGCGACATCTACCATACAATAGACTACCGGGCATTGTATTCTGCCCACCAGTCAAGCCATGCAATGGTGACTATGGCCATGCACGATTATCCACGGTTTAATAAAGTTACTGTGCGTGATGGATGGGTTACGGGGTTTGATGACCAGGTGGAAGAAAATAGTATGGCTTTCACAGGGCTCCATGTTTTGGAACCTGAGGTTTTGGAAAAGATCCCTGTCGGACAAGAATATTCTATTATTGATCGGTATCGTGAATTATTAGAAAAAGAAAGAAAAATTCAGGCACTGCGGCTTGATGACTGCTCCTGGACTGATATGGGGACAGTGGAAGATTATCTCGTCTTGCACGGAAGGCTTCTAAAAAAAGAAATTCCTTTGTGGGCAGAATTTTCCATTATTCCCCGAAATTCCTTTCTTGTTGATAGGCATGTAAGCAGTGAAGCACTTACCCTTCAGGATTGGGGCTGTGTGGGGCATGCTCAATTGGACAGAGGTGTCATATTGAAGCGTTGCGTTGTCTGGGATGATGCTCAGATCAAAGAAGGGACAGAGCTTTCTGATACTCTGGTTGTTTAAGGCTATTACTCTTTCTTTCCATTTTTATGAACCTGTCACAAAGACTAATGGGTTCATGCTGTCTTTCCTCCAGCCTACATACCTTGTCATAAGTCCTGATCCGTGTTCCATTGACGATACAAGACGATCCTTGTTAAACTTGTCCTTGAGACTTGGAGCTTTCTAGTCTGTTGAGAGAAAAGGAAGGAAGGGTGACTAAGTAGAAAAAACGTAACTATTCACCGAAATTGAGTTTGAGTCGGAATTGCATAGTAGGAAACTGGGGACATGACCCAATTCGTCTTTGTCTTTTGAATTGGGATCGTGTCCCCCGATTCCGGATAAATATTGTGCCGTTCAATAGCATGGTGAATAATTACGAAAAAAACAATCCAATACCCTGGAATATGGCTTTGAAAATGATCAACATTGAATGTGGGTTAGCGAATAGACAACTGGTACTTGTGTTTTACTTTTTGGTATCTCTTGGTATCAGCGGTTGTACCGGATGGGAAACCATTGAGAGTCGCCAACCAAGTCAATATGAGCAACAACTTGAAGCACAAAACAGACAACTAAGCACGGAAGTGGAAAGACTACAGCAACAGCTACTTGAAAAACAGGCTGAGGTAACTAAACTTATCCTCTCTCAACAACAAACTACTCGAGAAGTTGTTCGTACTAAGGCAAAATTACGTAGTCACAGCAGCAAGGCAGAAACTGTTGCTAATATAGCAGAGGTAAAAACTGTGCTCAGAGCTGTTGCCGAAAAATCACTTACTGAAGAGCAGCATGGTGTCGTACGTGAAACAGAGCTAATGATAGTTATGAGTGTTGATGCATTGAAAGAAGGGGATATAGCTAAAGCATCCATCCTGTCAAATAATGCCCAGCAGCTGATTGAGCCGATCCGTGCATTGCAGGGAAAGAATTCGAAAAAGAATGGATCGGATGTTGTCTTTATCGTCCCGCTGACCATGAAAGTGTTAAAGACATGTAACGTCCGTTCAGGCCCTGGCATGAAG
Organism: uncultured Desulfocapsa sp.; assembly: GCA_964538055.1. Lineage (GTDB taxonomy): Bacteria > Desulfobacterota > Desulfobulbia > Desulfobulbales > Desulfocapsaceae > Desulfocapsa. Next base: position 31,755 of record CAZIDU010000005.1, read on the forward strand.
GAAGTAGTTCGTTTTACGCTGAATAGCGGAGTACAGATAAAGGCTCTTGCCTATGTCGAAAACTGGATTCAGATTGAAGACGATACTCTGGGAAAAGGGTGGGTCTATTACCAGTTGCTGGAAATTGTACAGTAATATTGCAGTGGTGTTCCAGTTGAGAGGTTCAGGGCTAAGCTACCTTCACTTGTCTATACGGTCTTATGCCTGCTTTGGTACTTTTTAATGTTGAGAGTACAACGCGGTTTCTGCCGCGTTGTTTTGCCTCATACAGTGCCTTGTCGGCCTTGCCAATCAGCTGTTCGGTGTTCTTGTTGGTCGTATCGCTGATGGTAGCTACCCCGATACTGATAGTGACTTTAATTGTTTTTCCTTCCACAGTAATCTCGCTGTCTTCTATAGCTTGTCGGATACGTTCTGCTGTCTGTTGAGCTTCTTGTTCCCGAGTATCATCCAGGATAATCAAGAATTCTTCCCCGCCATAACGCCCTGCTGTATCAATTGAGCGCAGAGTTTCATTAAAAATCTTCCCAATAGTGACAAGTACAGCATCACCGGCCAGGTGACCGTAGCGATCATTAACGTGTTTGAAATGATCAAGGTCGGTCATCAAGATTGAGAAAGGGGTTTGGTGGCGTGCATAACGTTCCATATGCATTGCCAATACCTTCATTAACTGTTTGCGGTTAAAAAGACCCGTGAGGGAATCTACAGTTGCGAGCATTTCCAGTTCATTATGACTTTTCCGTAGACGGACTACCATATCGTTAAAAACCGATATGGTAAAACCAAGTTCATCTCTGTTTTTAACCGGCAATTTTACGTTCAGATCACCATCGGCCACCAGAGTGGCCCCATTTATCAACTGTTTCAGGGGAGAAAGGATGCTGTAGGATATAAAAAATGCAGCTATACCAACAATAGTTAATAGTATCGCGATAATTGTAAGGGTTATATTTTCCAGTTCGAGGACTTTGGCAAATGCTTGGTCATAATTTTTCTCCATCACAATACCCCATGAGAGGTGGGGAAGGAGAGCGAAGACTCCGACAACCTTTACACCGTGAGCATTCATGTAGGTGGAGAGCTTCATGGGATTGTTATACAGTTTATTTAAACTGCTATCCTCAAGATGAGCTGGGGGGCCTGGTTTCTGGGCCTGCATGGTAGAGATGAGAACTGAACCGTCTTTGTTGATAAGCGAGAGGTGTGTGGATTTTGAAAGGGCAACTACTTTCATCACCGATTCCAGCCCTTTTATGTCTGACTCTGTGGCCAGAAGTCCGAGGAATTCGTGTTTATTCGAAAACACAGGAGTGGCCATCAAGAAAGTGGCTTTGGTCGATGGATCATTATCATCCATCTCTCCAATAACCATCTTGTTTTGCTTAAGTTGTTTTTCCCAGTCATCTGGCAGTGTGAAGCTGTTCTTGTTTTCAGGACTTTGGGCAATGATCATACCTGTATTGTCAAGGAGCAGCAGTCGTTGGTATTCTTGAAATTGGGATTGAACCAGCATGAGATATTCACTGATAACCTCAATTGTTGTTGCCATTTGCTCCGTAGTATTGCTCTCGCCATGTCTTCTTGCGTTGCTGAAGCGCTCCAGATTTTCAGAAATAACGAATGAGTTAGAGAAGACCCTCACATTAAAAGTACTCTCTTTGATCCAGAGTCCTGCTTCCTGTTGAGCCTGATTGATTATATTATGAAGTTCAAGCGCAACATTTTCCTGCAGGAGTTTTTTGGTTTGGATATAGAAAGCCCATCCTAATCCCAGTGAGGGGATAAGGGTAATGATAAGGGCAAAGACAAGGATTCGGTTTCTGATACCGAACGTTGTGACCTTGTGATTAAATTCTTCCATATGCATTCTTCGGGAGAGAGTGAATCATGTTTTTCAAACAGGAACATAACCAAGTATACATATGGATACTATTACATCGGGGAAGAGTCGAAGTACAGTATTTTAGATCCTGTGTAGTAACGATTTTCAGGGGATGTCTTTTCTGTTTTTTTTTCTGATAAAGGAATTGTGAGGGGTATTGCTTGAGATGCTCCATTCAGCCCAGAAGCTTTTTCATAATTTCTTGATATCTGGACTCGGTTTTACACTTTTTTATCAGTTTCCATGTCCTGTGCTGCGGTGGAAAGGAGGCGCTGAGGTAAATCCAGAGCTGTTTCATCCGCCCCATGAGATGTGCCGGGCCGTCGAGCAATTCTGTATAGCAGGCGTATAATTCATCGTGAAAGGATTGTAGCCGTTGTTGTTTGTCGGAAATCACCTCGCCCTTGATTTCTGCCGGCAGAAACGGATTCGCCAAAGCTCCTCTTCCTATCATCCATTTATTTATCGTTGAAAATTGCTGTTGCAGTGTGTCGAATATCTTTTTCGATGTAATGTCACCATTGTAGACAATGGGATGTCCGCTGCGCTGCAAACAGTGCTCAAAACCATTTTTGTCAATTTCTCCTCTGTACATCTGAGAACCCAAACGTCCGTGGATAATAATCTCCGTCAGGGGATACTGGTCAAGCTGTGGCAGGAGGTCAAAGAGTTCCCGGTTGCTTGCATAGCCCAGACGCGTTTTTATGGAGAGTTGTATTTCCAGCTTGGGAATCACCTGATCAAGAAAAGCAAGGATCTGATCTGGAAAGGGTAGGAGACCGGAACCCCTGTGTTTTCTAGTTACCATTGGAGCAGGGCAGCCAAGATTCCAGTTTACTTCTTTGTAACCAAGTTCCTGTAAACGACTGGCCAGGAAAAGAAAATCTTCCGGATTGGTGTGCAGAAGCTGCGGTACAACCGCTAACTCCTGGTTGGCGCCGGGCAGAACATCTTTTAATTGCCCCGCGTTGAACTGGGAATGGCGCTGGGGATTGATAAAGGGTGCGAGGGCAGAATCAAATCCGGGGAAATGATGATGAAACAGGGTGCGAAAGTGGCAGTCTGTGATACCGCGGATAGGGGCAAGAACAAGTTCGGTTCGTTGCGAGTCCATATTATTGTTCCGCTGCTGCAAGCAGCCACGCCTCAAGCTGAACCGGGGTGGGGTGGATTCCTGCAATTTTCACAACACCGTTGATCATCAGTGCTGGTGTTGCAAGTATGCCATGTCTGCCGATCTCATCGGGGTCATGTATCATATGGATATCGGCTGCAATGTCTGCTGTCATCATGGCATTGATTACTGCATCCCGAAGTCCGTTACAGCTGATGCAGCCGGTACCGAAGATCCGGATGGTGAGATCACCATCCTCTTCAACGTCTTCCCCAAGTAATTTTCTGTATTCCCGCTTCAGCGCAGCCTTGTATTCCTCTATCATGCCTGGGGGGATATAATTCTGATTACGAATTTTTCCGTAAAGATGTTCGGCAATTTCTTCAACAGGAATTTTTTCTGCCAGGGCTGTATTCAGGGCAATGTCAAGACCGATCAGACCAATGGTAGCCTTACCGACTTTGAGCATGCGTTGGGTTGGAGTATCCATATAATATATGTTCCAGGCACCTTAAAAAATTCTATTTTTTCAAGGTACTCTTCAGTTCTATTTTTTTTTATTAAGTGTTAAGCTTTTCTGAGATGACAACTGAACTGACAACTATAAACATAAAATCTTAAAAAGAAAGAGGAGAGACGATGCCTGTGAGTGATGTTGCTGAACTGCGAAAGCACAGCTCTGATTGTCCTCCCCAGCTCTTTGTCGCCCTGACAACGGTTGCTGATCAAATCGGCAGGGATATGTTTCTGGTTGGTGGTACGGTTCGAGACTGGCTTTTAGAAACAAAACCCAATGACCTGGATTTTACAGTTGACTGCGATGCTGTTCACTGCTGTCGCCTGCTGATTCACACGCTCAATGGTGGTACCTTTGTACCACTCGGCACTGCCGAAGAGGATGCTGGCAGAGTTGTCTGGAAGGGGCTGACCATCGATTTTTCAAGCTTTCGTCTGGGGGCCAGCACTATAGGCGAAGATCTGTCCATGCGTGATTTTACCTTGAATGCCATGGGAATCAGCTTCTGTGAATTTATGGACTCGTCCAGGCCGTTGATAGTCCTTGACCCTTTGGGTGGCCTGCAGGACCTGGATAACAAAGTTTTGCGAGCCTGTCCCGACGCATTTGTCAGTGATCCCCTGCGTATGCTGCGCGGCTATCGTCTCTGGGCGCGATTCGGGTTCATACTTGAACGAAATACGCTTGCCGCCATTGCAGAGCATGCGTCTCTTCTGTCCACTGTTTCAGTTGAGCGGATCAGCTATGAGATGGATTTGATCATGGCATCGAACCGTGCCCACGAGGTTATCTCAGCAATGGCTGAATCCGGGCTGTTGTTCCAGGTCATTCCCGCTTTGGAGGAAGGGGTGGGGCTTACACAGCCTGAATCACATCATCTTGATGTCTTTGGCCACAGTCTGGCAGCTCTTGGCAATATGGAAAAAATCATTGCAAAACCTGAGATGTTTTACCCTGAATGTGATGATTTACTTCACGAATACCTGGCACGACCGGGAATGGCCGAGGTCCTGAAGTGGGGCGCGTTCCTGCATGATTTAGGGAAACCTGTAACGCGAAAAATCCGTGAAGATAAGGATGGGCGTATTACCTTCTACAACCATGATGAGGTTGGACGAAAGCTGGTTCAGCAACTTGGTCGTGATTTACGCTGGGCAAACGAAAAACGCGACAGAGTGGCCTCTCTGACCGGAATGCATATGCATCCCTTTCATCTCTGCAATGTCCGTCGTACTCAGGGGCTTAGTAAGAAAGCATGTCTCAAACTCGCAAAACGAGCAGGTGATGATCTGATTGGCCTCTTTTTTCTTGCCATGGCTGACAGTCTGGCCGGAAAGGGCGATATGAAGCCGGAGGCCATGGAGGAAGAGCTTGGGGCCTTACTCTGTGAAGTTCTTGAGACCTATGGTCGTGACATTGCACCAGCGCTCAATGGTCCCCGTTTTGTCACCGGCAAAGATCTGATTGAGATTTTTTCCCTGCAACCCGGCCGTGAATTTTCACGAATTCTTGATGCGCTGCAGGAGGCTCAGGTGGAGGGTGAGGTGAAGGATCGTGCCGATGCTTTGTTTTGGGTGGAACAATTTCTGAAACCAAAATAACTTTCCTCAGATTGAACTCTCTTGCTGCAGCCATCATGAGTAGCACTTCAGTCTTGTCAAAGGCTCCATAGTACGCTAAAAAGTGTTGAACTGGATAGATGCCGTAAGGGCTCCCCTCCTGAATTTTAAGAAGAGTAATCGTGCGTACGGTAAAAGATTTTTATTATAAGAAGGCCAAAAAAGAGAAGTACCCGGCAAGATCCGTGTATAAACTTGAAGAAGCTCTGAACAAATTTAAGTTTATAAAACGTGGAGATTCTGTACTGGACCTGGGCTGTTGTCCTGGGAGCTGGTCGCTTTATGCTTCAGAAGTTGTTGGAGAACAAGGGATTGTAGTCGGTGTTGATCTGCAGGAGGTGGCTGCGTCCCCTCGTGCCGGTGGCTCCGAAATTGTATGGTTGAGGCAGAGCATTATGAAGCCGGAAATGATCGAGGAGGTCCGGAGGATCAGACCAGCATTCAGAGTACTTATTGCTGACCTTGCCCCTCGTACCACTGGCAATCGCTGGGCAGACCATCAGCAATCCATGGTTCTGGTGCGAGAAACGCTGGCTATTGCCTCCGAGCTATTACTTCCCAACGGAAATTTTTATTGTAAGGCTTTTCAGGGAGAGGATTATCCGGATTTCGTAAAGGAAGCTGGAGAGTTGTTTGATAAGGTAAAGACAGTCAAACCAAAAAGCTCCAGAGTAGAGAGCCGCGAGGTTTTTCTGCTTGGGATGGGATTCCGAAATAAACGAATATGAGGCACTTCGGAACAGTTACAGTTCAGAAGTTAGGGTAATATCGTGCCCCGCTGAATAGTTACGAAATAATTTATAATACGAGAGGAAGGACGGGATAATGTCAGGACATTCTAAATGGGCTAATATTAAGCATAAGAAAGGGGCGGCAGATGCCAAGCGTGGAAAAGTTTTCACTCGTCTCATTAAAGAGATCACCGTGGCTGCAAGAATGGGCGGTGGAGATCCCGATGGAAACCCACGGCTTCGCAGTGCAATTGCTACGGCCCGTTCTGAAAATATGCCTAAGGACAATATTCTTCGTGGCATCAAAAAAGGAACCGGTGAGATTGAGGGCGAGGTATACGACGAGATCCTCTACGAAGGGTACGGTCCCGGCGGTGTTGCTGTTCTTGTTGAATGTATGACCGATAACCGTAACCGTACGGTTGCTGATATCCGTCATTACTTTTCTAAAAGTGGTGGCAATCTTGGTGAGTCCGGCTGTGTCGCCTACATGTTTGATAAAAAAGGCATGATTATGGTGGATAAGTCAACCACCAGCGAAGAAGAACTTATGGATCTTGCACTCGAAGCAGGGGCCGAAGATGTTGTGGAAGAGGATGATCAATTTCAGGTAGTCACGGCACATGAGGACTTTGATGAGGTGCGTGAGGGACTGGAGAAAGGTGGAGTTACGTTTGTTGAGGCATCCATTACCATGGTTCCCCAGACCATCATTGAATTAACTGAAGAAAAGCCGGCCAAGGCCCTGCTGAGGCTTCTTGATAGCATTGAAGGGCATGAGGACGTGCAGAATGTCCATGCCAACTTTGATATCGATGACGATCTCATGGAGCAGTTGTCATAACAGGGGATCCACGTATTCAGCGTATTTTGGGTATTGACCCCGGTTCCCGGATCACCGGCTATGGTGTCGTCGATGCCGGATACGGAAAAGTTGTTTTTGTTTCCTGTGGAGTGATAAAAACCACGGTGGGATTTCCGTTGTCCAGTCGCTTGAATGAAATTTTCGAGGGAATCAATGAGGTTATCCAGCTTCACAACCCTGAGGTAGCAGCTGTTGAAGAAGTCTTTATGTCCACCAATGCCGGATCTGCCTTAAAGCTTGGTCAGGCGAGAGGTGCGGCGGTGGTCGCGGCCACCCAGAATGGCCTTGGGGTCAGTGATTACAGTGCCAAGAAAGTCAAACGGGCTGTGGTTGGGTATGGGCAGGCCGAGAAGGGACAGGTACAGCGAATGATAAAGGTTTTACTTGGTTTATCAGCAGAGCCAAGCAGTGATGCCGCCGATGCACTGGCCGTTGCCATCTGTCACGCTAATCACCAGATTCTGTAGCTGTGTAGCAGCACTCCAGTTGTGTTAATGTTGCCTGGTTACTACTGAAACTCGGCTTTTTCTGGAACCAGTTGGATAGGGTGTCCGTGATTCAGGTATTCTCCGCCAAACGTCCTCGCTCATGCTTCGCTTGCGGAATGATTTGTCGGAAAATACCTGAACCACTCTCTTTCAGGTAGAAAAAGCTATGTTGCAGTTCTGTCAGCTGAGTTTCAGTGGGTAATAAGATAGTATTTTTATTGGAAGGTATCAGCTTTCCTTACCGCAAACCGAAAACCCAAAACCGAAAACCGTGCCCTTGCCATGATAGCATCAGTCACAGGAAAAATTCAATATATAGCCTCGGATAGATGTGTCGTCGATGTGCACGGTATCGGGTATGAGGTATTTCTGTCCAGTGAAGGGGTGGCCCGCTTACCGGAAAAAGGAGAGGTTGTTTTTCTCCACATTCATACCAATGTGCGGGAAGATGCCATTGTTCTTTTTGGCTTTGCTGAACGTTCCGAAAAGGAGATGTTTCTTACCCTGAAAACAGTCTCTGGAATCGGTCCTAAGCTTGCACTTGGTATTCTTTCAGGTATGCAGTTAGGTGCACTCAGTGAGGCTATTGCCACGGAAGATATTAAGGGTCTGACTAGCATCTCGGGAGTGGGGAAAAAAACTGCGGAACGGATCTGTGTAGAGTTAAAGGATAAGGTCGGTGACTTCCGCCAAGCGGCATCTGCTGCGATGGGTTCTGTGGTTGCTGCACTTGGAAAAACCGCAGCATTAACCGATGCCCTGTCGGCTCTTGTTAATCTCGGATATCCGGACCCCGTGGCCCGGGAGGCCATGGCCAGAGTGAAAAAACAATTTGGTGACGAGACTTTCACAGCAATGAAGGTCGAAGAGCTTATTCGGGAAGGACTGCGGACACTTGCATGAACTTTGAAGAAGAAATACGAGCAAACGACAGACTTGTAGCCCCAGCTCCTGTGCGAGATGAGCTTATCAGTCCGGATTATGCCCTCAGGCCCAAAAGTCTTGAGGAATATGTGGGCCAGGAACAGCTCTGTAAGAGTCTGGATATTTTTATCCGCGCGGCCAAGGCACGGGGTGAGGCTCTTGATCACGTTCTTTTTCATGGCTACCCTGGTCTTGGAAAAACAACACTTTCCCATATCATTGCCAACGAGATGGGGGCCGGAATCAAGATGACCTCGGGGCCTGTTATTGAGCGCCAGGGCGATCTTGCTGCCATTCTCACTAGTCTCCAGGAGGGGGATGTCCTGTTTATTGATGAAATTCATCGTTTAAACCATACAGTTGAGGAGATTCTCTATCCTGCAATGGAAGATTTTCAGCTCGATCTGATTATCGGTCAGGGTCCGGGAGCCAGATCGGTGAAGATGGATTTGCCCCGTTTTACTCTGGTCGGCGCAACCACCCGGACCGGATTGCTGACCCCGCCGCTCCGTGATCGCTTTGGAGTGATCCTGCGTCTTGAACTCTATGAACCGGAGGAGCTGGTTCGTATTATTCTGCGTTCGGCTCGGATTCTTGGTATGGATGTGAATGCAAAAGGAGCTCTTGAACTTGGCCGCAGATCACGGGGAACCCCACGAATAGCCAACCGGTTGCTGAGGAGAGTACGTGATTTTGCTCAGGTTGGAGGGCATGCCACGGTGACTGCAAAGGTAGCGGATGAAGCACTGGAGTTGCTCAATGTGGATCGCTTTGGTCTGGATGACATGGACAGGCGTATAATGCTTTCCATCATCGATAAATTTCAGGGTGGTCCCATCGGCCTCGAAACTCTGGCCACCGTGGTCTGTGAAGAAAAAAATACCCTTGAAGATATGTATGAACCTTTTCTTATTCAATCCGGGTTCCTAACCAGAACCCCGCGGGGGCGTATGGCCACCATGAATGCCTATGAACATTTTGGCCGTCCCCTGCCCAACAGCATGAAACGCCAACCGACTCTCTTTGATACAGGAGACTGAGACATGCAGAAGCGAAAAACCGTAGCTGGCATCCGTGCCATGAAAAAAAAAGGTGAGAAGATCACCATGCTCACAGCCTATGATGCTACCATGGCCTCCATGCTGGCCGAGGCCGATGTGGATGTGCTTTTGGTCGGTGACTCTTTAGGGATGGTAATCCTTGGCTACGATTCCACGGTTCCTGTGACCATGGACGAGATGATACATCACGCTTCTGCTGTGCGCCGTGGTGCTCCCGCTGCCTTTGTTGTTGGTGATATGCCCTTTGGTTCCTATCAGTCTGGGAAACGTGATGCCATTCTCAATGGTGGGCGTTTTTTGAAGGAGGCAGGATGTGATGCCGTGAAGCTCGAAGGTGGCCTGGAGGTCTGTGAGACAGTGACGGCATTGGTGCAGGCGGGAATCTCAGTTGTCGCCCATATAGGATTGACTCCGCAAACGGCCACTCAGCTCGGAGGATATAGAGTACAGGGCCGTGACATTGAATCGGCACGGAAAATGGTGGAAGAAGCCAGAGCTCTTGAAAAGACCGGAGCTTTTGCCATCGTACTTGAATGTATCCCCGATGAACTTGGTCGAATCCTCTCTGAAGAAATTGCAATCCCCACTATAGGGATCGGAGCTGGCGTGCATTGTGACGGTCAGGTCCTCGTTACCCATGACCTTCTCGGGATGTTTGATAAGTTCATCCCCAGCTTTGTAAAATCCTACTGTACCCTTGCTCCGACCATAAAGAAGGCAGTACTTGAATATAATGCTGAAGTGCGCAATGGGACATACCCGGATGCTGATCACAGCTTTTCCAGTGAGTTAAACCTGCGGGAACTTCTGGGGCTAAAGCAATGATCGTAGCTCGTATTGCTCACGAGTTGAGATGGGTGCATATGCGAGGAACGGGCCAATAGGCCATAGTTACCTATGGCTGTTGGCTCAGAGACGAAGCAGATGCGGCGATATCGATTCGCCTTGGGTGCTATTTTCAGTACTCCCTTGAGGGGTAAACATTTTGTTAGTTAAGAAAATTAGTAATTACTCGATATCTCTAAATTAAAACAAATTGTTAAAGAATAACGAACAAAATGTTCATGAGAAATGCGGGCTAGGAGGAAAATAATGCCACCACAGTTTCTTGTTCCCATCTTTTTTGTCGGTTTTGTTGTTACCGCGATTACGATCAGCACCTATAATAAATTTATAAAATATAGAAACAGGATTGAAGAGTCTTGGAGTGGTATTGACGTTGCACTGAAACGTCGCGCCAATCTGATTCCAAATCTTGTTCGGGTAATTGAGGGCTATAGTGCCCACGAGAATAAGATATTTGAAGAAAAGATCAGACAACTCAGCGGCGGAACAGATTCGCCACGCATGGAACAGGAAAGTAAAATCACAAAATCTCTGGGCGGCTTACTTGCCATTGCTGAAGCCTATCCTGATTTAAAGGCCAGCGAGAACTTCCTTGATCTGCAGAAGAGTCTTGATGAAATAGAACAAGAGATTCAAGAGGCAAGGAATAATTACAATGGATATATCGGGCGTTTGAACACCCTTGTGGAATCCTTTCCCGCCTCTTTGATTGCTCAAAAATTTGGTTTTGAGAAGCAGGACTATCTCTCACTGGAATTGGCTACTCAACGTGAAATGCCCAGCGTTGATTTTAAGTAGTTAGGCTGAAGGTTAAAGGCTAAAGGATAGGTAATACTTCTTTTTCCGTAACTATTCACCATGCTATTGAACGGCCCAATATTTATCCGGAATCGGGAAACACGATCCCAATTCAAAAGACAAAGACGAATTGGGTCATGTCCCCAGTTTCCTACCAGCGTATTCGTTATACAATTCCGACTCAAACTCAATTTCGGTGAATAGTTACCTTTTTTATTTACCTTCTGCCTGATAAGTTCCTGTCTTTTTCATTCCCCGACCAAAAACCATATAACCCCATCCCTGGCCCAGTAATTGTTGCTGGCCGCAGTTTGTTTTTTTGTAGAGTTCAAGTTCAAAGACAGAGTCCGACAATGGCTCCAATCTTTTACCCGCATTGACATGGATTGCTTTTCCATTCAGGGTCTTATCATAGTTGAAACTGTTCCCTCCTAACGATATTGCAGTGTGATCCCACCATAGAAAGAAGTAAAGGGAACACGTGTCCCGGTGACCAGCTTGATTAATAATTGTACCCGATAAATTCACTTCTATATTCCTATCGGTCTCCACAATATTGCCACATCGAATTGTGGTTATCAGGGTGTCCCCGGAGTCTAGGTCTGTGTCGGGATTGTATTGAAAATTTTGAGAGTTTGCCCCGACAAGGATCTCCTCATTCTGATCGGCAAGGATGGGAGTGAGAACTTCATTGACAAGGGTAAAGGGGAGGGACTTTACCTGGTCTCTGTTGATAATGGGTTTTTGACTGTTTGTGACTATGAATTTCAAAGCTGTATTCCTCTGCTCGTTTTTATCTTCCCTGTGAATATAATGCTGTTCCTGACACTCTGCTTGGCATTGTGCGACGAAAAGTTGGCAGTTTACGACAGTGTGAACGCTCCATAGAATCCGTAGATTTATTCTTGTTTGTTTTCCCACTTTCCACCACCTACTAAAATATCTGTGAATAGTTTTTTTTATCAATTTTTTAATCATTGAGTATTATCAGCCTCTTCACTTGGAATTGTGCTGTTTTGTACTTTTGTTGTGTGTGGCCATGGAAGGCCTTTTTGCGCACTATGTTGTGGTTCTGCTAATGGTGCACGCTTCAGGGTGTGTGTCTGTGCTTTGTGTCTAAGTGTCTTTAGTTCCTATTCATTCTGAGTGAAATTTCTTGACAATGGGGGCGCACCTGATATAGAACTTACAATAGTGGCGTGAAGTGGGGCAAGATGGAGGAGAGGTGGGGTGGATGGTTTCTGGGAAAACAATAAAAAGCAGATTTCGAAGTAAGTCTGAGCACAGTCTTGACATCAAGGGACGACTGAATTTTCCCAGTCGATTTCGCGATGTTCTTGCTCAGTACGGTTCCGGAATTCTGATGGTTGTCCCGTGGAAAGAACATTTGCGTGCCTATCCTGTCTCCGAATGGGAAATCATTGAGGACAAACTCCTTGACCAAAAAGAACAGCCTCAGATGGGCAGTTATATTCGTTGGGTATTGTCCGGAGTAACAGAGTGTAACCTCGATAAGCAGGGGCGAATTCTTCTTCCGGCAGCGCTTCGTACTGAACTGCGCATCGGGAAAGATGTCATCCTGACCGGTATGCGCGACTGGGTTGAAATATGGGACAGGGAGGCCTGGGGCGTTGAGATTCAGGCAACGCTTGAAAACTTTGATAGTTTTGATGATGGCTTATCCAAGCTTGGAATCCTCTAATGACTAATCAGGATAAGGCTATAGATATCCATTGTTCTGTTTTACCCTCCGAGACCCTTGAGCGACTTGCTCCCCACAGTGATGGCGTTTATGTCGATGGAACACTGGGACTCGGTGGTCACAGCGAGGCAATTTTAAAACAGAGTGCCCCCAACGGACGTGTTATCGCATTTGATTGGGATGCTGCAGCCATTGAAAAAAGCAGAGAGCGGCTGCAATGCTTTGGAGATCGCCTGACCATAGTAAGGAGAAATTTCTCTGAAATCGGAGAGGGGCTGGCAGAAGTTGGAGTCGATAAGGTCGATGGTATTTTGATTGATATCGGCCTTTCGTCTCTCCAGCTTGATATGGGGGAACGCGGTTTTAGTTTCCAACGTGATGAACCCCTTGATATGCGGATGGATATCAGACGCGAGGTGACCGCTGCATCCATTCTTGCTGGTTGCTCTGAAGAAGAACTTGCCGATATCTTTTATTATTATGGTGAGGAAAAACAGGCTCGGAGAATCGCAAATTTTGTAGTCCAGGAGAGGATGCTGGGGCCAATTACCACCTCTACTCAGCTTGCAGATCTTGTTGCTAAAGCTGTACCAAGACGATTTCATCCCAAAAGGATTCATGTGGCAACGCTTGTATTTCAAGCCCTGCGCATAGCTGTCAATACTGAGCTTGAGAATCTGGCAGGAATCCTGGAGCACGGTGTGGAGTATTTGAAACCCGGTGCCCGGTTTTGTGTCATATCGTTCCACTCCCTGGAAGACAGAATGGTTAAAAGGAAATTTCGTGACAATGAGAAGCTGAAAGTTCTTACAAAAAAACCCATTGTCGCAAGCCCTGAGGAACGGGACAGCAACAGAAGGTCGCGGAGTGCTCGATTGCGAGTCGCAGAAAAAATTTAAAGAGTAGAGGTGAGACCATGATAATTAATCCTTCCGCCCATACGATGATCCCCCGCCGAAACTCATTTCGACGTCATGCGGGGTATAGACGTCGCCAGGCTATGGCTCTTCCAGGCGGTAAACAACTCTGGTTTGGAATGGCAAAGGTTTTACTGGCTTCAGTACTGTTTCTCTGCGTTTCCTTCTCCTTACTGAATGGATCAACGGAACGGGTTTCCGGTGAAATTGCTAATCTACAGGTTGCTCATGAGGAACTAGTTACCGCAAACATTGTACTCCGGGCAAAGAAAGCACGTCTGTTTTCTCCTGGCGCCGTGGAGATGGTAGCTGGCAGTCAGTTGGCTATTCACATTCCTGCATCGGGACAGTACCAGAAGCTCTAAGCGTTTGAAGCCAATCGATGACCAGGAGATCCCGTCTTAAGACACAAGACAACAGGAAAGGGCGGCTATGGTTCGTCCTTATCTTTCTTCTTCTCTTGGCCGGTGTTGTTCTTGGCATGGTGTACAGGCCGCAACTGGAAAATATAATCGATATCTTGAAGGAGACTTTTCCGGCAGAGACACTGGTTGTGAACGGTGACAGGGGGACGATTTATGATCGAAATTTTAAGGAACTTGCCCAAACCCTGGAACGAGTGTCGATCTATGTTCGTCCCCGAGAGGTAAAAAATATTCCTGAAACGGCTAGACTGCTCTCGAACATGCTTGCTCTGCCAGAATCTGAACTGATTGCCCATATGGAGAGGGATTCGCACCTTGTCTGGCTGCGCCGGGATATTGATCAGGAAGAAGAAAATGCTGTCGCAGGTTTGAACATCCCCGGGATATATTTGCATCGGGAGGTGGCCAGAAACTATCCTCAGCAGGAATTTGCCTCACATCTGATAGGATATTCGGAGAATGATCTGGGGCTGGCGGGTGTTGAACACTACTATAATCGCCTTCTGAACCAGGATCGTGTCCGGCAGGAGGATATTCCTGCTATTGATCTAAAAGGACTCGATCAGACCAGCACCAAGGGCCATGATCTGGTTCTGACACTGGGTATGAAAATCCAGGCCATCCTTGAAAAATATGTGAACAATCTTGGCACAAAGATGGGGAACGGACGAATTACTTCCCTGTTACTTGATACCGGAGAGGGGAAGATCATTGCCGGAGCCAGCTACCCACCTTTTAACCCCAATAATGTCTGGCAGCACGAAAAAGAAATCTTTGAGAATCTTTTTCTCACGCCCATGGTGGTTCCTGAGGAAATTCGGAAGTTTTTTCAGCAAGCAGCCTTTCTTCAGGGTGGCTGGGAGCAAAGTACTCAAGTGTTTCCCTGGAGTCTGGTTGCCAATAAAGATGATTTTGGTAGTCAGATTAGACTCATGGAGCGTTTGCAGTTGACCACGGATATTCAAGTGGATTTTTCAGGGGGAAAAAAACAGGCAAGCACTCTGCCGCGGTTTGAAGATACCGGCTCAGCCTTTTATCTTGGGGCAGTGCCAAAAACAGCGACTCCCTTGAAGGTTTTGTTGGGACTGAGCCATCTCTTGAATGGTGGTAAAAAGATACAACCCCATATTCTTGATAGGATCATGGAACGTCCGGAGCAGAGAGAGTATTTCTATGATATCTTTCACGGGGAGACAATGGGGCGCAATGTTTTTCCATCACAGGTCTCCCGTGAGCTTCGAACCTTACTCTCCATGCAGGGGAATCGTGGGGTGCTCGGCTCGGGCACACTTTCCGGTGAGACGGTCTCTCTGGTGATGAATGATTCCGGTGGCAGTTATGTTCGGGATCGAATGGCGCTGGTAGTCATTCCTGCTGAACGGCCGGAAATGATCCTGCTTCTTGTGGCAAGGGATGAGGAACTGCAGGTTGCAGAGAATGCGGCGGCAGTATCAAATTCTTTATGTGATGAAATTGATGCCATACTCCCCTCCATGGTTGCGTTGCAGCAGATTCACAGCAATATTGCAGATGTGATTGAGGTCAGAGAAGGGGAAGAACACAATTTTAAAAAGGGTACTGAAAAAGATCCTGATCAGAGTAGTCAACCAGCTGGGGTGGCAGAAAAGCAGCTGCAAACCATGCCGGATTTAATAGGCTTGAGTCTCCGTAAGAGCCTGCGCCTGTTGCAGAGTACTGAAATGAATGTGACAGTAAGAGGTACCGGCCGCATTATTTCTCAGAGTCCGCTTGCTGGAGAAAAAATTGAAATAGGGGCGCCCTGTTTATTGACTCTCAAAATTGATGCTGCCCCAAAAGATGTAATACAAATAAAAAATTTGCAGGTGAAAGGATCGTTATCTAACTAGGATATCGGTTGTTTCTGTCTTTATATTTACATGCTCGAAAAAGGACAAAAAATGTCTCAAAAACAACAGAGCCATATCGGTGAACACTGGGTTTGTACGGTTCCCGGCACTGTTGTCTATTCCTCTGGCAGTTTTGATTTTGATACACTGGCTGAGCAACTCGGTCTCAGCATTCTTTCGGGTACTCCTTCCAACTGTTGCGTCAGTCAAATCACCATCGATTCCCGTGAGGTCAAATCCGGATCACTGTTTATTGCCCTCTCCGGAAGCCTACATGACGGGCATGATTTTATTGATCAGGCCCTGGCTTCAGATTGCTCTGCTCTGCTTGTTGACAAGGGACGGCTACGCAGTGAGATGTTTGAAAATCATGATATTTGTGTATATGAAGCCACTGATAGCAGGGAAATATATGGCAAACTTGCGGAGATACTCTTTGGGTATCCCGCAAGAACTATGACCATGTTTGGCATCACCGGTACCAATGGAAAAACCAGTGTCAGCTACCTCCTTGAATCTGTTTTACGGAAGAACGGGAGACAACCTGGAGTTTTGGGCACCATTGATTACAGGTATTACGATTCCCATGGCGATATGATTCGAATTCCGTCTTCCCATACAACCCCTGAACCTCTGTTCCTCCAGCAGACATTACGTAAAATGAAAGAGAGTGGTGTGGACAGTGTGGTCATGGAGATATCCTCCCATGGTCTTGATCAGAATCGTATAGGATCGCTTGCCTTTGATGTGGCAGCCTATACCAATTTGAGCCGTGATCACCTGGACTATCATCAGACCATGGAGAGTTATTTTGAGGCAAAAGCACTCCTTTTTAACAAACATCTTCATCGGGATGGTAGGGCAGTAATTACCTATTCCGCTGACGAGACGGAATGGAGTGAAAAATTGCAGTCTCGTTGTGAAGAGGATGGAATTTCTGTTTTAAGCTGTGGTGCCTTGGAAAAGAGCGATATCTATCCCTTGATAGTTACAGGTAAACTGCGAAAAACCGAAGTCACACTTCAGACTCCAGGTGGCCTCTGTTCTTTCACTTCACCTCTGGTTGGGGATTTTAATGTCGCCAATCTGCAGACAGCATTTGCAATGGCCATGGCTTCTGGGATGCAAATCACCATGGTCGCAGCCGCATTGGAAACAGCTTTGGGAGCCCCTGGACGTATGCAGCAGATACCGGTACCTGCTGCGGAACGCGCTTTTCATCCTACTGTCTTTGTCGACTATGCTCATACTCCGGATGCCCTGGAGCAGGTGTTGAAAACCCTCAAGGGGCTCCCCCACGGTGAGCTCTACTGTGTGTTTGGTTGTGGTGGTGACAGGGACTCGGGCAAACGACCATTGATGGGAGCCATTGCAGGGAATTGTGCTGATGTGGTGATTTTGACCGACGATAATCCCCGCAGTGAGGACTCAGCAGATATTCTTGAGGATATAATCCAGGGGCTTGAAGGTGGGTCTCGCAGGCCGTCATGGTTGCAACAAAGAAAAAACAACGAATGCGGTTTTGTAATCCTTTCTGATCGTCGTCAGGCCATTTCTGCTGCTATATCTGCGGCAGGTGGAGAGGATATTGTTGTTATCGCTGGCAAAGGGCACGAAGAGTACCAGTTGTCCCGTAGTGGCAAAAGATTTTTTAATGATGCTCTTGAAGCTGGTCGAGCTTTAAGTGAGTGGACAGTTGAATCTCTCGTTCTGGCAACTGCCGGAAAATGTTCTGATGCCTTTGAACCGTCAACAACACTTGGCTCCATCAATACAGATTCCAGGACTATTCAGCCAGGCGATGTGTTTGTGGCATTAAAGGGAGAGCGCTTTGATGCCCATGATTATGTGGAACAGGTTGTGGCAGCAGGGGTTGGTTGTCTGATATTGGAACGTGAACCTGAACGGCCTCTTTCGGTACCCGTGGTACAGGTGGCAGACACAAAACAGGCACTTGGTAATCTTGCCCGTTACAGGCGTGCCAATATGAAAGAGCTGTTTTCACCAAAAGTTATCGGGATTACGGGAAGTAGTGGTAAAACCACCGTCAAAGAAATGTGTGCTGCAATATTTAACAGGCAGTGGCCCGATCGGGTTGACGCAGCATCTGCAAGAGTTCTTAAAACCGACGGGAATTTCAATAACTTAATAGGTCTCCCTCTATCCCTTCTTCCGCTTTCCGCCAAACACAAAGCGGTGATCCTGGAAATGGGGATGAATGCGCCGGGGGAAATAGCCAGGTTAACTGATATTGCCGATCCTGATATCGCCTGTATTGTGAATGTGCACGGTGCACATCTTCTGGGCTTAGGTGATATTGATGGTGTGGCAAAGGCCAAGGCAGAACTCTTTCAGGGATGTGGTAAAGAGACTGTTCTTGTGGTAAATGGAGATGATCCGAGGGTGCTTGATGCAGCGAAAAACTGTGAGCAGAAAAAAATATTTTTTGGAATGCCCACTGCCAATTCGCTGTCTCTGGATGTGTACGCGACGCATTGCCAGACAGGAACCAAAGAAGACCTTTCCTTTCTTCTCCATGTGAATGATCAGGAACGTCGGGTTGTCCTTCAGGTGGCAGGTTCTCATAATATCTCCAATGCTTTGACCGCTGCAGCAATTTCCGCTGCAACCGGTATCAACATAGAGCGCATTGCAGATGGCCTGTCAGCCTTTAAGTCAACTGACAGGCGCATGCAGATACTGAATGGACCTGATGGTAGTCGTATTATAAACGATACCTATAATGCAAATCCGGAATCCATGAAGGCCGGAATTGCAACTCTTTGTGAAGTGGGAAAGGGGATTCGTATAGCAGTACTCGGTGATATGCTGGAACTGGGACCCGAAAGTGGTGCCTTGCATAAGTCAATAGGCACCAAGGTTGCATCGGCAGGGATTGATTTTCTTGGGCTCCTCGGTGATTTTGCAGAAGCGACTGCAAGCGGTGCCATTGAAAATGGTATGGACAGTAAGCGGGTCCACGTTTTTGAAAATAAAAAAGAATGTCTCTCCTGGTTGCAAGGGCTCAGGGCTACGGGAAATATCAAAGCAGGAACCTATATACTTGTGAAGGGATCACGCGGAATGCGCCTTGAAAAAATTGTTGCAGGACTCAACGGAGAACAACACTGAATGTTTTATCATCTGCTCTATCCGCTTAGTAATAGCATAAGCGCATTTAACGTTTTTCGTTATATCACTGTGCGTTCCATTGGTGGTGCGGTCACTGCTTTTCTTATCATGCTTCTGTTAGGGCCCTGGTTTATCAGGAAACTTAAGCAGTATCAGATCGGTCAGGTGGTACGTGAAGACGGGCCGGAAACACATCTTGCCAAACAGGGTGTGCCCACCATGGGAGGGGTTCTGATTCTTGCAGCCATAACACTTTCGACCCTGCTTTGGGCACGATTGGATAACCCGCTGGTGTGGCTGTTGTTGTTTGTTGTGCTCTTTTTTGGCCTTATTGGCAGCATTGATGACTACCAGAAGATCAAGAAGATGACCAGTGCCGGATTAAGTGCCAGAGGAAAACTTCTTTTACAGGTGTTTGGTGCTTCGGTTGTAGGACTGTTTGTTCTCTTGCATCCTGCTTATGATGGCCTGTTAAGTGTTCCGTTCTTGAAAAATATTCAACCTGATTTGTCCTGGTTTTATGTTGTTTTTGCCATTCTTGTTATTGTGGGATCTTCGAATGCTGTGAACCTGACCGATGGTCTCGATGGCCTGGCAGCAGGTCCCACCGTTATTTCTGCAGCCGTCTATCTTGTCTTCTCCTATCTTGCCGGTCATGCAGTGCTTGCAGACTATCTCCAGATTCCCTATGTCCAAGGGGCAGGAGAACTAGCTGTGTTCTGCGGGGCAATGGTTGGTGCCTGTCTGGGGTTTTTGTGGTTTAATGCTTATCCCGCACAGATTTTCATGGGCGATGTCGGTTCCCTTGCACTCGGTGGAGCACTCGGTGGAGTTGCTATTATTATAAAGCAGGAGGTCCTTCTTGCCATTGTTGGTGGCATCTTCGTAATGGAGGCACTCTCTGTTATTATTCAGGTGGGATACTTTAAGGTAAGCCATGGTAAACGAATTTTTCTGATGGCACCTTTTCACCACCATTTTGAAAAGAAAGGATGGCATGAGCCCAAAATCGTAATCCGTTTCTGGATTGTGTCGGTGATTCTGGGCCTCTTTGCCGTCGCAACTCTAAAGATGCGCTGATGGATATTGGACAAAAAATAGAGCCAGGTCAGCATGGTGTTGTTATGGGCCTTGGAGTATCCGGCCGGGCAATGCTGAGATTTCTCCTGAATAAGGAGGTTGAGGTTTCTGTAAGTGACAGGCGCATTTTTAAAGATCTTCCCGAGGAAGATAGGGATTATCTGCAAAAACATAATATCCCTTTTGAAGGCGGTGGCCACAGCAGAGAGTTTTTGTCCAGGGGAAATTTTATAGCAATCAGTCCCGGCGTTCCAACAGACTTACCATTGCTGAAGGAGATGCGGGAAAGACATATCCCAATTTTGGGTGAACTTGCACTTGCTGCTCCCTATCTTGATGAATGCGTGGTGGCTGTAACAGGGACCAATGGCAAGACCACGGTGACAGCACTTATTGGCGAGCTCCTTAAGGCATCAGGGAAAAAAGTGTTTGTGGGCGGCAATATTGGAACACCACTCTTGAATTACCTGCTCAGTGGTGAACAGGCAGAAATTCTGGTACTTGAACTCTCAAGCTTTCAGCTTGAATCAGCAGGATTTTTTCGTCCTCATATAGGTGTGTTGTTGAATGTCACTCCGGATCATCTTGATCGTCATAAAAGTATGATTAACTATGCTGCAGCTAAAATGAAGATGTTTGTACACCAAAATGCAGATGATAAGGCGATCATATGCAGTGACGATCCCATGTGTCAGCATATTCGGGAACTGCTTAAGGGGCAGGAGATATATTGTTTTGGGAACCCCGCAAGTGATTGTGCAGCAAAGGGCAGCAATAGTGAACTCACTGTAAGCCTGCAAGACAGGGTCGACACCTATGGTCTTGCTGAAACACGACTTGATTCACACACAGGTCTGCTCAATAGTTGTGCGGCAATCCTTGCCGTCTCACTTCTTGGCTGTGAAAAGACTGATATAGAAAAGGGCCTAAAGTGTTTTGTCCCAGCACGTCACAGACTGGAGCACGTGAGACAGAGAGAGGGAGTGGATTACTATAATGACTCCAAGGCCACCAATACTGGAGCAGTTTTTAGTGCCCTTTCCTCTTTTTCAGGAGGCGTCATTCTTATTGCCGGTGGCCGTGATAAGGGTGAAGACTATGCAATATTAAAAGAGCTTGTTCATGAGAAGGTCAGGTCACTCATTCTGATTGGAGAGGCAGCAGATGCAATTGCGGCTGTGATGAGCGATGATTTGCCGGTTCTTCGCGCGGATTCCATGGAGAAAGCCGTGTCTCTGGCAGCTCAAAAGGCGCAACCCGGAGACACTGTTTTGCTGGCACCGGCGTGTTCAAGTTTTGACATGTTTGACAACTATGGACATCGTGGCGATGTGTTTGTGCGGGCGGTTCTTGCTTTGTCTGACGGAGATGAGAGGGCTGCCCGATGACAGGTCCCATTCGACTTATGCTCACCGGTGGTGGTACCGGGGGACATCTCTTTCCTGCAATTGCAACAGCTGAGGCCATGTGTAAACGATTGCCAGGCAGTGAAGTACTTTTTGTGGGGACAAAGAGGCGAATGGATAAAACAAGTCTTGAGCAATACGGGTATGCAACCTGCTCCATCCATTCAAAGGGACTCAAGGGAAAGAACCTGTTTTCTCTTTTACAGGGAATACTGGTCTTGCCTGTTTCATGTCTGGAGGCCATGTACCATATTCTCCGTTTCAAACCTGATATCGTCATGGGTGTGGGTGGTTATGTGACAGGTCCGGTGGTAGCTGCTGCGAAACTTCTCGGGAAACCAACACTCATTCATGAGCAAAATTCCATTCCCGGGCTTGCCAATAGAAAACTTGGAGCGATTGTCTCACGAATCTGTCTTTCCCTGCCTGGCAGTGAAAAGTCGTTTCCTAAAGAGAAGACAGTACTTACCGGGAATCCGGTTCGCAGTGCAATCCTGAAATTATCTGAAAATGATGCAGCTGCACAAGATAAAGCCCCTGTACTTCTGGTTCTAGGTGGAAGTCTTGGGGCCCACAGGGTCAACGAACTTGTAAGTAGTGCCTTTTCCCTTGGATTGTCCGCTTTACAAAATATTAAAATAATCCATCAGACAGGGCCTGCGGATGCCGAAGAAATCGAGGCAATCTATAAAAGAAATAATATTGATGCAACCGTCGCTCCATTTTTTACTGATATGGCAGGCATTTATAAAGAGGCTGATTTACTGGTATCACGTGCCGGGGCAACCACTCTCGCAGAACTAGCCGTCCTTGGCAAACCCGCTCTTTTGATCCCCTATCCCTATGCCGCAGATAACCATCAGGAAAAAAACGCTGAGTACTATGTAGAGAGTGGTGGTGCATTACTCTGCATTGAAAAAGATCTGACAGCTAAAGCGCTAGCAGAAAATCTAGTAAAACTCTTTGAAAACCGGGAACGCCTCCAGAAAATGGCCAAGGCCATGAAGAACCGAGCATTCCCAAAAGCAGCAGAAAACATAGTAGATGAATGCCTGGCTCTGTTAAACCCAAAACCGAAAACCCAAAACCGAAAACCCACATCCCATGTATAACAAAACAAAAAAAATACACTTTGTCGGTATCGGCGGGATAGGAATGAGCGGCATTGCAGAACTCCTTCTCAATCTGGGTTATGAGGTGTCCGGCTCTGATTTAAACGATTCTGTTACAACCAGAAATCTCGAGTCCCTAGGCGGTGTAGTTCACAAGGGTCATGACGGACGCTGGGTGCATGGGGCTGATGTCGTGGTTACTTCATCTGCCATCAAAAGAGATAACCCCGAGGTTGTGACAGCTCTTGCTGCTGAAATACCTGTGATCCAGCGGGCGGAAATGCTTGCTGAACTTATGCGTCTCAAGAAGTTTGGCATCGCTATTGCCGGTAGCCATGGAAAAACATCCACCACATCTATGGTGAGCTGGATGATGCATGTGGCAGGTCTTGATCCCACCATTGTTGTGGGTGGTAAGGTGGACAGCCTGGGCGGAAATGCAAAACTTGGGCAGGGTGAATTCCTGGTGGCGGAGGCCGATGAGAGTGATGGTTCTTTTCTGAAATTATCTCCTGTCCTTGAAGTTGTCACCAATATCGATCTTGAACATATGGATCACTATGATAATATTGATCATATCAAGACAACCTTTCTTGAGTTTATGGACAAGATCCCCTTCTATGGAGCAGTTATTCTTTGCCTTGATGATGCCAATATTACGGACATTCTGCCACGAATAAAAAAACGTAAGATAACCTATGGCTTGACAGCTCAGGCTGATCTTATGGCCGATCACATAGAACCCGGGAATGGCCGGGTTAAATTTGTTGTACGGCACAGAGGGGAGATACTAGGGCCCATAGATCTGTCGCTTGCTGGTAGACATAATGTGTATAATGCATTGGCAGCAATATGCGTAGGGCTGGAACTAGAGATCTCCTTTGAGACTATAAGTAAGTCCCTTGCGACCTTTCAGGGGGTGCAACGGCGTATGCAGTTAAAAGGAAAAGGGCGCGGAATTACGGTTATTGATGATTACGGCCACCATCCAACAGAAATCAGAGCCACCCTGTCGGCCATTAAGGAAAGTTGGCCCGAGAAAAGACTTGTTGTTCTCTTCCAGCCACATCGATACAGCAGAACTCTGGCTTTGCTCGAAGAGTTCAGGACCTGTTTTCATCAGGCTGACTATCTAGTGATGACAGAGATTTATGCGGCCAGTGAAATACCCGATGGGAAAATATCAGGAGAAATATTACTTGATGAAGTGAAAAAACATGGTCAGCGGAAGACAAAATTTGCCTCCCGTGTGGAAGGTCTTGCAGAGGCTCTTTTGCCAGAGCTCAAAGAAGGTGATATTGTTTTGACTTTGGGTGCTGGAAATATAGTTCTTGCCGGTGAGGCTTTGGTTAAGATTTTGGAGGAAAAGAAATAGAGATGCCAATGGCAAAGAGCATGCAGAAAGAACTCGCCGGATTTGCTGAGGGGAAGGTGCAGTGGGACTGTCCACTTGCGCCCTATACATCCTTTGGCATTGGTGGGCCGGCGGATGCTCTTGTTGTTGTTGAAAGTGTTACGGATCTTGGCAATCTGCTGAAATATTTTACCGATAATGACCTTGCCTGGCGCTTTATCGGAAGAGGGAGCAATATTCTTGTTTCCGACGATGGGTTTGCCGGGGTTGTTCTTCTGTTTGGGAAGGGGCTCTCTGAAATAGAGGATTTGACGGAGTCAGGGGCAAAAACAATTTCTATCAGAGTCGGAGCAGGTTTCAGTCTGGCAAAGCTTTTGAACTGGTGTGCTGACCGTGGCTATTCGGGGCTTGAGTTTACCACGGGAATTCCGGGTTCTATTGGTGGTGCAGTGGTGATGAATGCCGGAGCTCTGGGAGAAGAAATAGCAGACGTCATATCTGCTATTGATGTTATGTCTCTGGCCACCGGTGTTGGAACCTTGAACCGGGATGAATTGGATTTTAGTTATAGGTCATGGGGAAACCAGGGGATTGATGACAAACAACACATAGTGCTTTCAGTTGATCTGCAGCTTTTGTCAGGGGACAGGGAGAGCATAAAAAAACGTTGTAGTGAAAATCTTCAAAAGCGTAAGGAAAAACAGCCCAGGGTGCAAAAAAATGCCGGATCATTTTTCAAAAATCCGCCTGAAGATTCTGCCGGCCGTCTTATTGAGGCCTCGGGATTGAAGGGCAAGTGCTGCGGCGGGGCAATGGTTTCACCGGTTCATGCTAATTTTATCGTTAACACTGGAGAAGCCACAGCTAAAGATGTTCGTCAGCTTATGAATGTGGTGACTGAACAGGTGAAACTGGATAGTGGCGTTCAACTTTTTCCAGAAGTGCACTTTCTCTAAAAAACGAATGGCTACATGAAAAAACAATCCTTATTTACAAAAATCATCGAATTCTTTGGGAAAAAAGAAAAAAAAGAGAGCAGTGTTTCTGTTCTCTCGAGAAAAATTATTCGGCAGGGCTATAAAGCAAAACACCTTGGTACAGCTGTAAGGAAAAAAAGTATACGGGAGAAGTGGCAAACCAGAAAAGAGGGGCGTGGTCAGCAGAAAACTGGGATCGATATAGATGGGGATAGCGGAAAAGAACGGAATCTATTTAAAGTGGTGTTGCTGGCAGGGGGCTTTTTGCTCGGTGGTTATTTCCTGACCATAGGACCATTGCAGGTCCTTTTGGGTGATTTACTGTATTTTCGTATCCATGAGATCGAAATAAGTGGCTGTGTGGTAACAACCCCCCAAACGTTGAAGAAGTTTGCATATTTAACCTATGAAATGAATATGTTAACCCTGCAGCCTGGGGCTGTAAAAGAACGTCTTGAAATGCATCCCTGGATTGAACAGGCCAAAATAAGACGAATATGGCCAGATGGATTGCTTGTTTCGATCAAGGAGTATCGACCCCAGGCTCTGATTGTTCAGGAGGACGAGAAGGGCTTTCAGTATCTTGACAGCAGGGGAAATCTGTTTGCAGCGGTTGCTTCCGGACAGGACTTGGATTTTCCGGTGATAACAGGGCTTGATGTCTTTGGTACAGGACTTGAGAAAAAACAACTTCTGGCTTCGGCTGCAACGTTTTTACGATTGGCCAGTCAAAACAACCCGAGTCTGCCAGCCCAGAATATTTCAGAGATTCATTTCACCACTGAAGGTGATCTGATTGTCTATCTGGTTGAGCATCCATTTCCGATGTATATTGGAAAAGGGGATATAAAAAGAAAATTTTCCCAGTTACACAGGGTTTTAAAAGTGCTGTATCAAAAGAAAAAAGGAAAGGCCATTATTGAGGATGTGGCATTTATTCGTATGGATTATCAGAAAGATAAAGTTTTAGTGGTACGAAATCACTCAGGGTAGAGAACAATGGATGAGATGGAAGTGAATGCAATCGATGAAGTTGAATATGAGCAACCGGTTAAGGAACGTGATCCCGGTGATCTTGTAGTCGGACTTGATATTGGAACCACCAAAATTTGTTGTGTGGTGGGTGAAGTGTTCGAGGATGGTGTTGACATTATCGGTGTTGGCACCGCCCCGTCGATTGGCCTTAAAAAGGGCGTGGTTGTTAATATAGAGTCCACGGTAAGGTCTATTCGGCAGGCTGTGGAACAAGCTGAGGGCTCGGCAGGATGTGATCTTCGCAATGTCTATGTGGGTATTGCAGGGAACCATGTTAAAGGTTTTAACAGCCCGGGAATTTTAGCTATTAATGGTCGTGAGATTAAGGAAGGTGATGTTGAGGATGTTATTGTTGCAGCGCGTACCGTTAAGATCTCTGAAAACCAGCAAATTATTCATGTCCTTCCTCAGGAATATATGGTGGATGATCATACCGGAATTCAGAATCCCATTGGGATGACAGGAGTTCGCCTGGTTACCAATGTCCATATTGTCACCGCCGATATGGGAGCTGTTCACAATCTATATACCTGCTGCAACAAGGCAGGACTAGAAGTTGCTGATATGGTATTGGAATCCATAGCCTCGGCCCATGCCACCTTGAGTGCCGATGAGATGGAGCTCGGAGTGGCTTTGCTTGATATTGGTGGCGGGACAACGGATCTTGCTGTCTTCTGTGACGGGACCATCCGCCATACATGTGAAATTGGTCTTGGCGGCCATAATCTTACCAATGATCTTTCCGTCGGTCTGCGCACTCCCCTGCAGGATGCAGAACGCCTGAAGGAGGATTTTGGTTGTGCCATTTCATCCGTGATTAAGCCAAATCATGTTGTGGATGTGCCAACGGTTGGGGACCGTGAACCACGCAAAGTAACCCAGAAGGTTCTGGTTGATATTGTTCAAGCCAGAATGGTTGAAATTCTGGAAATGGTGAATCAAGATCTGATAAATTGCGGATTAAAAAATAAGATTAATGGCGGCATAGTCATAACCGGAGGGACGGCATTACTTGCCAACCTTGCAGATCTTGCAGAACAGATATTTGACTTGCCGGTTCGCATTGGATACCCGGCGCAAATTGGTGGAAAGGTGAGAGAAGTGCACACTCCACGTTGCACCACAGGAGTTGGGTTGGTTATGTATGGACGTCAGCACCAAGTTGACAATCGTTATAGTGAAAGTTCAATGGTTGGTCGAATGAAGGACTGGCTCAGAAAGATTATGTGAATTTTTGTGCATTTTGGAAAAATATGTTTCAGTG
This sequence comes from uncultured Desulfocapsa sp., assembly GCA_964538055.1. Classification (GTDB taxonomy): domain Bacteria; phylum Desulfobacterota; class Desulfobulbia; order Desulfobulbales; family Desulfocapsaceae; genus Desulfocapsa. Next base: position 58,875 of record CAZIDU010000005.1, read on the forward strand.
CCAAGCCGTAAATGCTATGATTTATTTGTTTAAATTTTATGGGAATGTGGCCATTTAAGTGCTGCAATTTTCGTGAACAAAGGAGAGCTTATGCCGTTTAGAATGGCGGAAACAGAAGGTGTCGCGGTAGTCAGGGTCATTGGTGTTGGCGGTGGAGGTGGAAATGCCATCAATACAATGGTTGAGAATCGCCTCCAGGGTGTTGAGTTTATAACTGCAAACACTGATAAACAGGCACTGGATCAGTCCCGTGCTGACGTCTGTTTGCAGATTGGTCCCGGGATCACCAAGGGACTTGGTGCAGGTGCAGATCCTGATACTGGGGAGCAGTCGGCCCTTGAATCCATTGATGCGCTGACTGACAGTCTTAAAGGTTCTGATATGGTTTTTGTTGCCGCCGGACTTGGTGGTGGAACCGGAACGGGTGCCGCCCCGGTTGTTGCAAAAATAGCCAGAGAAATGGGTGCCTTGACTGTTGCAGTTGTGACCAAACCCTTCCACTTTGAAGGGAAGTTTCGCATGCGTAATGCCGAACGGGGCTGGGAAGAACTACGGAAATACGCAGATACCATTATTACAGTTCCTAATGATCGTCTGTTGTCTCTTATGCAGAAGAATTCCAAACTTTCAGATATGCTGAGTATGGCCGATAAGGTTCTGCTGCAGGCTGTGAAGGGAATTACCGATCTTATTAATGTTCCTGGACTTATGAATGCCGATTTTGCTGATCTGCGTACTGTTATGCGCGAGGTCGGTCCTGCTATAATGGGAAATGGTGTTGCGGTTGGCGAAAATCGTGCCACTGAGGCTGCTAACCGTGCCATTGACAATCAGCTTCTGGAAGATGTCGGTATTGACGGTGCACGTGGTCTGCTTATTAATATCTCCGCCTCGGAAGAATCGTTTACCATGGCTGAGTTTATGGAGGCATCGGCCCTTATTCAAGATAAGGTAGATGATGAGGCCAAGGTTGTTATTGGTGCTCTCTACGATGACGCGCTCGGTGATGAACTACACGTTACTGTTATCGCCACGGGTGTTGGGGAATCGGTATCCAAGAAAAAAGAGCTTGTTCAGGTAGCTATTCCTGAAAAGCAAGCTGCCAGCCAGGTTGCTAGTGAGAGTGAGGGGCGTCCCACTAATCCGACTCAGGCTCCTTCAAATCAACGATCAGGAAATTCTATTTTCCCATCATCAAATTTTAACGGATTTGAAAATCATGGTATTTCTTCCAGGGATCAACTGCAATCCAATAAGGAGAATAAACCCTGGAATGATGACTATATGGAAACACCTACGTATCTCAGGAAAAAGGCCAATTAGTAGTGTAGAAAATTTACCCCTGATGTCTTTTCATAGGAAATACATTTACGAGGCGGCTATCCTCGGCTCTCATTCCACATACCGCGGCTAAATCATTTGGGTAGGGGAAAACAAAAAAAGAGAGGTGCCGGCGACACCAGACTGCAGGATAGGGAAAGGGGTACCTATCTCAAAAAATGGCCCGGGCGACTTCCTGTAGCCCTCCTCTATCCGAATACGTATGGTGTAGGGGTTTCCAGTCTCGGTTTTCAGCTGGTCTATTCCCTGCTGAACGATCATGAACATATAGTCTGTGAGCGATTTTTTCTGCCGGAAGACAATCAGTCTTCTTTTCGATCCTTTGAAACAGGGCGATCACTTTCCGAATTCCCGCTTCTTTTTTATTCCATCAGTTTTGAACATGATTATGTGAATCTTGCACGTCTCTTGCTGGCTGGCGGAGTACCTCTTTTTGCAGAAGAACGAAAAGACGATCCCGTTACCGCCACAAATCCTTTGGTTATAGGAGGCGGGGTTGCTACCTTTATGAACCCTGAACCCCTGGCTCCTTTCACCGATTTGTTTCTTCTTGGAGAAGCCGAGGGTATGCTTTCACCTCTCCTTGCATTTCTCAGTACTAACCTTGATAAATTTCCCCGCTCCGATCTCCTGTTGCATATTCAAAAAAAGATCGCCGGAGCCTATGTTCCTGCTTTGTACACTCCTATATATGATACTGAAACAAAAAGACAGATTGGGAGTTCGGCTGTACCTGGAATCCCAAAACGAGTAGCTAAAATATTTGTTGCAACAGTTAGTAAGGCCGCCCATTCACAACTCCTCAGTCCTGCCGCTGAATTTTCAAATCTGTATGTAACTGAACTGGGTAGGGGCTGTTCCCATGGCTGCAGGTTTTGTACTGCTGGGTTTATTTACAGGCCGCCACGTTTGTGGGATGGTGATGCGGTGGTTCGCGGACTTGAGGAACGCAGTGCAGATGTGGAACGAATTGGCCTGCTTGGTATGGAAATGGCCGATCAGGGAGAGCTTGAAAGACTTTCCACATACCTGCTTGACAGTGGTTGTTCTCTTTCCTTTTCCTCGCTTCGGGCAGATAGAATCTCAGGACCATTGTTGCAATTACTTGGGGAAAGTGGATTGAAAAGTGTTGCTATCGCTCCGGATGGAGCGTCCGAACGTCTCCGCAGGGTCATCAACAAGAATCTCACTGAAGAAGAAATACTCATAGCCGTTGAACGACTTGCAGAGGTTGGTTTGTACAAGCTGAAACTCTATCTTATGATAGGGCTTCCAACCGAGACATGCGATGACCTTCAGGAGATGCTGGATCTGATCAAGAAGGTACGAGAGAGAATGCTTCCCCATGGGAAAGCCAGAGGCAGGTTGTGTGAGATTGTCCTGTCGGTGAATTGTTTTGCCCCTAAACCCTGGACACCTTTTCAGTTTCACCCTTTTGGAGGGGAAGAACTTGACGATCATGAAGAAGGCTCTGCCTCCAGGGCTGTCAAATCTCTGAAGGCCAAGATCGATTTTTTGAAAAAAGGTGTACGCTTAGAGGCAAATGTCAGGATGAATAATGACAAACCGGACAATGTTCTCTTTCAGTCCGTACTAGCTAGGGGGGATCGTCGTCTGGCCGGGGTGCTTGCATTCATGGCAAAGAGTGGCAGGCCATGGAAACAGGCGATGCGACAGGAGGACTTACTTCCCGAATTTTTTAGTGTTTATCAGTATGGAAAAGATGATTATCTCCCCTGGAATATAATAGATCATTCAATTGACCAGGATTATTTGTGGAAGGAATATCAGAAGGCGTTTGAGGCAAAGACTACTGTTCCCTGTGATACAACCGTATGCAGGCGTTGCGGAGTGTGTGGTGACTGAAAAAGAAAAACAATCCTCTCATCTCTCAAACATGAACGATGCGGAGCAGCTTGAAAAAATGCGGGCCGGGCTTATGCCTTTTCAGCTCGTGAAGTATTTTTCTTTTACCAGTCTTGGGGTGATTCTCATTTTTACCCTCTTTCTTTCTTGGTTTATTTCCAAACATGCACGTACCGTCATGCTGGATCAAAGTGAGGCCTACTCACTGCTTCTTGCAGAAAATCTCAACCAACAGGTATTTAGAGGATTTGTATTGCCAACTGTGGTTCGGTACGGCAAAATCGTACTTTCAAATCCTGAACAGTTTCAACGGCTTGATCATATTGTTCGTAATGTTACCGCTAGTATGAGGATGGACTCGGTAACTATTTATGATTCCAATATTAATATTGTTTCATATTCCACAGAAGAAAGAGTTATTGGTAAGAAAAATATTGGTGGACTGGAATATGAAAAGGCATTGCTTGGTATCTCAAATTCTCAAATAGTTTCAAGTGGCACTATTCTGAATCTTCTTCCAGGAACTCAGGGAGCCCATTGCCGTCTAAAAACTTTTATACCCTTTCGTCAGGTTCGAGACGATGCAAGTGGTGACGGACAGATTATGGGAGTTATGGAAATCACCCAGGACCTTTCCGGTGACTACACGGCCATTGTCCGGTTGCAGGGGCGGATTATTTTTGTTTCCTCACTGGTTATGTTTATTCTCTTTCTCGTTTTGCTGATCATTGTCAGCAGGGCCGGAAAGATTATGGAAAGACGGGTTCGTGAGCGCTTAAGTCTTGAACAAAAACTGAGTGATGCTCAGAGACTTGCTCATTTGGGAACCATGGTGGCAACGGTTTCGCACGAAATTAAGAGTCCTCTCGGGATTGTACGTTCCACCGCTGAAATTCTTATGAAGAGGATTAAAAAAGTTGCCCCTGGAAATGAAAATCTTGCTGAGATTATTGTGGCTGAAACCACACGGCTCAATAATATTGTTCTCGAGTTTCTAGATTTTGCAAGGCCTCAAAAAATAAAACCTGCCCCGGTTGATATCAACAATTCAATCACTCAGGCATTGCAATTTATTAAACCTGAACTTTCCGATAATAATATACGTCTTGAAACAGATCTCTCGTCCGCGATTGGCACCGTCACCATAGATCAAGATCATTTTTACCGGGCCTTGCTCAATATTCTGGTGAACGCCATCCAGGCAATGCCCGAAGGCGGACGGCTAAGGGTAAGCACCGGTATACAAAAATCCGATGGTTCAATTGTTATCAAAATCCAGGATAGCGGTATAGGGATGAGTGCTGAAAAAAAGGATGAGATTTTCAAACCCTTCTTTACTGATAAAAACAGGGGAACAGGGCTTGGGCTTGCCATTACCAAAAATATTATAGAACAGCACCACGGTATAATTCTAGTGAGTTCAAAGGAAAATGAAGGAAGTACCTTTACAATCACCCTTCCCTAAAAAATCGGGACAGAAGGGGCTGTGTCTTTCCAACCTGTCATTTCTTGGCAATGGTCCCTACGATATTGCCCTGAAGTCTGGTGACTGTATTGGGCTGACCGGAAGATCTGGAGTCGGCAAAACGCAGTTGCTGAGGGCAGTTGCTGATGTGATTCCACATGGAGGTGACTGCTCCCTTAATGAGACTCTGTGCTCCAGTTTTTCTCCACCTGTGTGGAGGAAGATGGTGGCTCTGCTTCCGGCAGAATCATTCTGGTGGTATGATACCGTCGGAGCTCATTTCGATAATGCTGCTGCCCAGCCTGAATTCCAGTATTTATTTTCGAAATTAGGATTTTCTCAGGATGTTATGAGCTGGCAGATCAGCAGACTCTCCACTGGAGAACGGCAACGGCTGGCATTGATTCGTACTCTGATAAATAAACCACGGGTACTGTTACTCGATGAACCGACCTCCGCACTTGATAAAAAAATGGTTGCCGTGGTGGAGGAGATTCTTGCTGAGCTCTGCTCTCTCCAGCATGTTAGCTGTTTATGGGTGAGCCACGATCTGGAACAGCTTTATCGTGTTGCTGCTACGGTTTATAGAGTCGAAACATATGGCTTTGTCAGGGAGAGTGGGATATGAATGTAATAGCGCTGAGTGGCTTTGACCTCTCCCTGGCTGCTTTTCTCCTGTTTATACTGGCTGCAACCAGTCTTCGCATTGGACTTGGCCTTGAAAAACGCATAATCATTTCTGGAATACGGATGACTGTGCAACTGCTGCTTATCGGCATGGTTCTTAAATTCCTCTTTGCCAGTAATAGCTTTATTCTGGTGGCCGTCATGTCTTTTTGTATGCTCCTTGTTGCTGGCTATGAAGTTCGGGCCAGGCAAAAACGAAAGCTGCGTGGGAGTGCAGGATATCTTATCAGTACCGGCTCCATGCTGGTTTCTTCTTTCACCGTAACCTTTCTGGCACTTACGGTGATGGTTGGGGTTGATCCCTGGTATACACCTCAATATGCCATTCCCATGCTTGGTATGCTTCTTGGCAATACCATGAATGGCGTTGCCCTTGCGTCCGATCGCCTGATCACTGAAATCTATAATCATCGCGGAATGGTGGAACAGCGTCTCCTGCTGGGGCAGGGATGGCAGGAGGCCAGCGGTGATATACGACGTGATTGTATGCGTACCGGGATGATCCCCATCATCAATTCCATGGCGGCGGCTGGGGTTGTAAGTTTGCCTGGTATGATGACGGGCCAGATTCTGGGTGGCTCAAGTCCTTTGGACGCTGTAAAATACCAGATTTTAATCATGTTCCTCATCGCTGCAGGTACGGGTTTTGGTGTCCTGACTGCCATCTGGCTGATTAGCCGTCGTCTTTTTGATGACCGGCAACGTCTCGTTCTTGATTGCCTGACCAACGTCAAGTAACGCTCCTTCTTCCTTTTCTCCTTGTAATTTGTCCTGTTTTATTGTTCATTTGTCAATATCATTTTTTCGTTAAATAGTATTCTGTAAAGATATATTTCTATATTTGGAGGATTGTAAAATGGGAACAAAAATTGTTATCGTTGGAGGCGTTGCTGCGGGTCCTAAGGCAGCGTGTCGTGTCAAGCGACTGATGCAGGATGCTGAGGTTACTATCATCGACCAGGATACGCTGTTTTCCTATGGTGGTTGTGGTATTCCTTATTATGTTTCAGGAGATGTTTCCGATGAGGCAGAGTTGCGTTCCACCAGCTTCCATATGGTTCGAAACGAAGATTTTTTTCACGATGCCAAGGGTGTTACTGTTAAAAGTGGTACCAGAGCCATGGCTATAAACCGCCAGGATAAAACAGTAAAAGTTCAAAATGTTGCAAGTGGTGCAGAAGAGGATATTCCCTATGATACCCTGATGATTGCCACCGGTTCCCGTCCCTTTGTTTTACCCATTCCAGGCGCTGATCTTGACGGTGTTTTTACCATTTCCGATCTCCACAAAGCTATTGAAATCAAAGATCGTATTGCCAAAGGGAAAGTAGGAAAAGCAGTGGTCATTGGTGGCGGAGCAATTGGCCTTGAAATGGCCGAAGCATTTAAGGATCTCTGGGGAGTTGAGACCTCGGTTGTGGAGTTTATGCCCCAGGTATTGCCCCGTATAGTTGATAAGCCAATGGCCTCCATGCTTACCAAACATATGCGTGATAATGATATTGATATATTTTTAGGAGAAGGTGCCACGGAGATCCTTGGCGAAAATGGTAAGGTTACTGGCCTTCGTACTGCAAACCGCACTCTGGAAGCAGATATTGTGATCATGGCAGCAGGCGTTCGGCCTCGCACCGAGATAGCAGTGGCAGCAGGCCTGCAAACCTCTCCCATGGGTGCCATTGTTGTTAATGAGCGTATGCAGACCTCCGATCCTTCCATTTATGCGGCAGGTGATTGTATTGAAGTTATGCACCTTGTTTCAGGAAAGAAATTCTATGCTCCTCTTGGTTCTCTTGCTAATAAAGAAGGGCGTATAGCCGGTGATAATATGGCAGGTATTCCCTCTACCTTTAAGGGTGCTGTCGGAAGTTTTATCATGAAGGCCTTCGATGTGTGTATTGGTGCCACGGGCTTAAGTCTTGAAGTTGCGCTCGCTGAAGGATTTGACGCTGATGTTGCACTCACTGCTCCATCGGATCGTGCTCATTTTTTTCCAACGGAATCCATCGTCTGTTTTCAGATGGTGTTTGATCGCAGGACCAGAAAAGTTCTCGGGCTTCAGGGCTTTGGTCCCATGGGGGATGGCATATCCGCACGAATCGATGCAGCAGCAGCATATATTTCCATGGGGGCAAGCATCGATGATTTTGGTACCCTGGAAATGGCCTATGCACCACCATTTTCGGCAGCCATTGATTCCATCAACGCCGTAGCCTATGTTGCAGATAATCTCTGTGATGGCCGTCTCCATAAAACTAGCCTTGATTCTTTCCTTACATGGATGGATGATTTTTCCAGTGAACCGGATTGGATTGCCCTCGATATCAGGCATCCCATAGAGGCCGGTCCATGTGTTGAGAAGTTTGGAGCTGATAAATGGTGTGCCATTCCCTACAACGAGATCCGGGCACGTTTTAAAGAGCTGCCCCAGGATAAGACGCTTATTATTCTTTGTGATGCCGGAACGCGATCATTTGAAATCCAGAGCTTTTTAAGGAGTGTTGCCATCGAGAATACTTTGGTGTTGAGTGGTGGTTTCAATATGCTTCGTCGCATGGGAATTGACTGGTACCCCGGTAAGTAAAAGGATAGTAACTAACTCCCTGCAGGAGAGGATCTTCTTCCTTTCCTGCATTTTTCTTTCCTCTTAATGTCCTTTATCGCCTATCTATTCAACTCTTCAACAAGATCCTAGACATCATTCTTATTTTTGTGTTATTCTTTTTTTGTAGCAGCAAATCAACATTCTTATCGTATTTGGAATAGTATTCCATTTTTGTATGTGACGGATATTCAATGAAAAAGGATTTGAAAAAGGATATTTTATGGCAGATTTAAATACTCAACATATGATTGATGAGGTCAGGGACAATATCCAGACTGGTGACACCCTGAAAACAAAACTTGTTCTTGCGCATCTCCCAGATGTCGACATAAAGACGCAAAACAGGCTGGTTTATGAGCTGTCTCGCGGTGATGTGAGGTTTACTGTACCAATTTTGTTATATTTAATGACAGAGCATGTGGGCATCGTTGATGAACTCCCCATTATTAAAGAGACGCTTCTCTCTAACCTTCTGGCCTACCCCGAGTTACTTATTGAGTTTCTTTCAGATCCGTCAATTAAGGATAAAACCCATCTGATAAATGTGGCTGGAGAGCTTCGTTTTGAAGAGGCTGTCCCTGCACTTTTGTACCTGGTTGCAAATTCCCAGGATGAACCAGAGATCAAACTGATTATTGAAACACTGGGAATGATAGGTGATCCCCAGGCGATTAATACCCTTACTGATTATTTGTATGCTGCAAACCGGGATCTGATTATTACTGCAATTCAGGCTCTCGGCCAGGTTGGTACCCAATCAGCCATGCACAGGCTTTCTGAGAGAATGGGTACGGATAACGAGATGGATTATATGATCCTTTCCATCTTTGCAGATGTTCAGGATCCTGTCTCTTTAGAAAAATTAAATGATACTCTGGCATCTCATTATGCCCATATGCGTATCTATGCCAAGCAGGAACTGGTGCGCATTGGTGCTAAGGCTGTACCGGCACTTATTGATAATCTTCTCCAGGATGATCCGGATTTTATAATTCATACCTTGAATGTTCTTGGTGATATTGGTGATGAGTCAGCCATTATGCCCATCAGGAAACTGCTTGGAAGAGAGCCTAAAAGCGCTAATGTTCGTTTTGCGGCCTATGAGGCACTAGCACTTCTTCCCTTACGTAAAGGAGCCTATACGTTAACTGCAGGGCTTACCGATTCTGAAGATCATGTTTGTGTCGCGGCTGCAAAAGCAATTGATCAGAATTATTCGGAGATCCTTACAGCTGGGATTAAAAATCTGCTTCGTGGTATGGATGACGAGGCTAGGCATATTGCTAAAATTATCGTAAGTGCTCAGGTTGATAAAATATTTATAAGTCTGGCTGCTGAAGATTTTTTTCAGGAACTGACTCTTGTGTATCTTCCCCATGCCCATAAGGATACTAAAGAGCATTATAGCAGACTTCTGGTAAAGCACGGGTTTGATGAATTTGCCAATAAAATTCAAGGTGGTGAAGATGTACAGCATCTGGTGAAGGTGGTTGCTGTTGATGATTCCCGTATGATTTTGAATATCTATAAGGCAACTCTTCATGAGCTTGGTTTTGAACCGGTGCTCTTTGAATTTCCTGCAACGGCGATTGAGTGGTTGCAGAAAGAAAAACCTGCCATGGTTCTTACGGATTTGAATATGCCTGAAATCACCGGTGTGATGATGTCGGCAGAAATCAGAAAAAAATATTCTCCAGGAGAACTGCCCATTATCATGGTAACTACTCAGAATGAGGCAAACGATAACGAGGCGGCTTTTGCTGCAGGGGTGAATAAAGTTATACAGAAGCCTTTTAATGCCAAGTCATTAAAGGCTGCAATGGATGAATTTATGTAACTATTCAGGGCACTTCATTTTCGGCCATATAGCACCCTGAACAGTTACACCCCAGGAGTACTTTTTTAAGGGCGCATTTCATGCTCTCACTGTTACGCTGAACAGTTACGAATTTGTGTCGGTAACATATCCAGGGGGGCCAAGCTTAGATGGCCAGGAGGTAATCCGCGAGCAAATCAAAATCCCTCCCCACATCTTCAGGTTTATGGGCATCGGAACCTGCTAACAGGGGAATTTCCAATGCGAGTGCTTCTTTTATGATAAAAGGGGCCGGGAATGGTGTTCCTCTGAGGGTGAATCCTGAAGTGTTCACCTCCAGTGCCATTTTATTCCTTTTTACTGCTTCAAGGAGTTTCCTTATGGGGCTCTGGTGGGTTTTGTTGATTGTGATGCCTGGTTGAAAACGCAGTGCAGCGTCCAGATGACAAAGGACCGTTCCGGGGAGGTACTCGACTGCTTCTATGAGAGTCGCAAAGTAGTCGTTGATGACCTTCTCGCAGCCAATTGCTTCAATGGCGAGGATATTCAGTTCTTTACGGCTCACCAGATTCAGGTGATCTTTTTGTTCTGCCACCGGCATGAAGTGGTAGGAAACCCCCACTCTATCCCAGGTTCTCCCGGTTAGGCGATCCAGTAATTCTTCCCTGTGAGTTGGGTTGTAGCCAACTTCAACTCCAAGTGACACCCGGATATTCTTTTGGAATTTTTTCTGAAGTCTCTGTCCTTCTGAAAAATAGATATCAAAATCAGATTCCGTGAGCCAGGTGCTTTCAAAATAGTGGACACCAGCTTCCATATGTTCAAGGAATACTATTTCTTCAAGTCCTGCTGCAATTCCACAGAGAACATACTCCTCCATCTCTCCTTTGGCGTGATGGCAGTATTTTGTGTGAACATGTCCGTCGGAGCACAGCGACAGCTTGCCAGGCAGTGGAGTGCTCATGGGGTTTGGAAATAAGGGAGCTTAGGCATTACCTTTGGGGAATAGATGAACGACGCCATCAATGTCAGAGGTGTCACAAATATGACCGTTATTCAATTCCAGTTCAAGAAATTCTTCTATCCCTTCAGGAGGAAGAGAAAGAGAGGGGCCTTCTGGAAGATGGTAAATAAGAGTGTGAACTCTGGAAAAATCTAAAGGGCGAACAAAAAGTTTCATGCATTATATCCAAATAAAGAAGGAATAAAATAAAATTGTAGATGCCGACTATACGTATGTTTGAGGTAAACCGCAAGAAAATTGAATAAAAGTTAAGGATATTCTGAAATGCCAAAATCCTTATGGGAAATAGGTTTGACACTGACCTGCTATGTGTTTACTATATGACTTTAACTGAATACAAATTCATTCTCTTGTAAGAGATATAACGAGACTATTAACGAATAAAAGGTGTTTGAATGAGCGAGCAGGATCTGTCCGGAAAAGAGAAAATGCTGTTTGGCAAGGGGCTTAACCCTTCCAATATTCTTCCTAAGAAATTGACTTTGGAGTCAAAAATAAAATTTCGCTGTCATCCGGGAGTAGAATGTTTTACTGCCTGTTGTGGTGGTATTAAGATTGTCCTTACTCCCTATGACATTCTCATGCTGAAAAAGCGACTTGATATCCCGGCACATGAGTTTCTTGAGACGTATACAACCCCGGTATATCTTGAACAGACTGACATGCCTGGTGTGGCGATAAAGCTTCGTGAGGATGATAACAAATGTCCTTTTGTTACCCCGGAAGGATGCACTGTCTATACAGACCGCCCATCGGCATGTCGCTATTATCCCGTTGGAATGGCTGATTTTCATGAAGGACAGGGATCCATGGGAGCCGGTGGTGATCATAAGGATGAAGAAAAGTTTTTCTTTATTGTCAAAGAGGATCACTGTAAGGGGTTTCTAGAGGACAAAGAGTGGACCGTTGCAGAGTGGCGTGCCGATCAGGGGGTTGATGTTCGTGATGAGATGAATAAAGACTGGTTGCGTCTGGTTATGCGCCGTAAATCCTTTGGTCACCAGGCATCGCTGTCAGAACAGGCAAAGCGTATGTTTTTTATGACTTCCACTGACCTGGATCATTTTCGTAGATTTGTCCTCGATAGTACTTTCCTCGATACCTATATTATTGATGATGAGACAGTTGAAAAGATAAAAAATGATGATATTGAACTGATGCTCTTTTCTTTTAAATATCTGGCGAATGCCCTTTTTGGCGCTGAAGGTCTGTCCATCAGAGAGGATAAGATCCAGGAAAAAGTGAAAGAGATCAAACAACGTCAGGATGATTCAGTTACCGATTCTGTTCAGGCCTACAAAGACATCAAAAAGGCCAGGGGTGAGGAAGTAGACCCTGATTTGTAGGTTTTAAGAGTTCCCCAGCACCCCGCCACGATGAGACTGGCCACACTCATATAGAGACAACTATTATGAATGTGGCCAGTCTCATCGTGGCGACCCACTGGAAAACTCTTAGGGTGAGCCGTCATAAAAGAACGAAAAAAAAGGGCCTTGGAAGAATTCTTCCAAGGCCCTTTTTTTGTTCTTTTACCTTACATCATGCGGAGCGAAGCAGTTTAGCAGTGCCTCAGGTTTGCTCGTTCGGGTCTTGGCGCTATAGTAAAGCTATGCGACAATGCCTGAACGGGCAAAGATGAGGTGCTGATGAACTGCGATTACTTCTCAGGTTCGAGGGATGCTGCTCTAGCCTGAAGGAATTTCCAGCCCTTAGTAACATCTTTCTGAGACTGAGCCATAAGCTCATCAGCATGCTCAGGATTCATCATCTTCAGCATACGGTAGCGATTCTCGCCCATTGCGTACTCTTCAAAAGTCATAGTAGGCTCTTTGGAGTCAATGGAAAGAGGATTCTTACCGGCGTCTTCAAGATCAGGGTTGTAGCGATACAGAGGCCAGTGACCACATTGTACTGCTTTCTTCTGCTGATGCAGACCCTGGGTCATGTTGATACCATGGTTGATGCAGTGCGAGTAGGCGATGATCAAAGATGGTCCATCATAGGCCTCAGCCTCTGCAATTGCTTTAGCAACCTGAGTCGGATTGGCACCCATGGAGATCTTGGCCACATAGACGTTGCCATAGGTAGAGAAGATCATACCAATATCTTTCTTAGGCATCTTCTTACCACCAGCAGCAAACTGGGCAGTAGCCGCACGAGGAGTAGATTTAGACATCTGGCCACCGGTGTTGGAGTACACCTCGGTGTCAAGGATCATAACGTTCACATTCTCGCCCGAGGCAAGAACATGGTCAAGTCCGCCATATCCGATATCATAGGCCCAGCCGTCTCCACCAAATATCCATACTGACTTCTTCACCAGGTAATCGGCACAACCAAGAAGGCGTTTGGCGATAACGTTATCACCGGCAGCTGCAAGCTTGGCTTTGAGTTTACCAACACGGTCACGCTGCGCTTCAATATCGGTCTGATTTTTTTGAGCAGCATTATTGATGTCAGTTGCCATTTTCTTGGTGATCAGTTTTTCAGCTACTGCTTTGTCCATCAGCTCAACGGCCTGAGAACCAAGTTTGGAAACAGAGGCACGCATACCGAGACCAAACTCAGCATTGTCCTCGAAAAGAGAGTTGGCCCATGCAGGTCCGCGTCCATCTTCACGTTTACAGTATGGAGTTGTAGGCAGGTTACCACCGTAGATAGAGGAACAACCGGTTGCGTTGGCAATCAGCATTCTGTCACCGAACATCTGGGTGACGAGTTTGATATATGGAGTCTCACCACAACCGGAACAGGCACCGGAGAACTCGAACAGTGGGCGAAGCAGCTGGCTTCCCTTGATCGTTGTAGGGTTAACGTCGGCTGGAGAAACCTCGGGCTGTGCCAGGAAGTACTCGACGTTTTTGATCTGAGCAACACGGATTTTATCTGAGTTGGGAACCATCTGCAGTGCTTTATTGCCTTTCTTGCCGGGACATACATCCATACACTGAGTACATGAACAGCAATCCTGAGAAAAAACCTGAATGGCAAAATTTGACCCCTTGAAGGCTTTTCCAACGGCAGGAATGGTTTTAAATCCCTTGGGAGCACTAGTCATTTTACCAATTTTCATACGAATAGCTGCATGGGGACAAACGAGAGAACACTGACCACATTGGATACAGTTTTCTTCGAGCCACTCAGGTACGTTAACACCGATGTTTCGTTTTTCGTACTGGGTGGTGCCTGTAGGCCAGGTACCATCATTTGGCATCTCGGATACTTTAACCTGATCGCCTTTTCCTTCAATCATCTTGGCGGTAACATTTCTAACGAAGTCAGGCGCAGATTCAGGAACGGTTGGAGGCATCTCATGGCCGTCGGTGGATTTAAGAAGTTTGACTTTGACTATGTTCTTCACAGCAGCGTCAACGGCTTCGTAGTTCATGTTGACAATTTTGTCGCCTTTCTTGCCATAGGTCTTCTTGATGGCATTCTTGATGGCAGCAATTGCCTCTTTCTCGGTGATAATTCCGGAGATAAGGAAGAAGGCAGTCTGCATGATCATATTGATACGGGCACCAAGACCAAGGGCTATACCAAGAGACAGTGCATCGATGATGTAGAACTGTGCTTTTTTGTTGACCAGGTCTTTCTGGACACTCCCAGGCAGCTCTTTCCAGATCTGTTTGGAGTTGAAAGTAGTGGTGAGGAGGAATGTTCCACCTTCATCAAGATTACGAAGCATGTCGTATTGATCAAGGAAGGTGAAGTTATGACAGGCAATGAAGTTGGCCTTATTAATTAGGTAAGGAGCAACAACCTTGTTTTTACCAAATCTCAGATGAGAAGTAGTAATGGAACCTGATTTCTTGGAGTCATAAACAAAATACCCCTGAGCAGAGTTATCAGTCTCGGTACCAATGATTTTGATGGTGTTTTTATTCGCACCAACGGTACCATCGGATCCTAAACCATAAAACATGGCACGGTATACATCGTCACCTTCGATGGAATAATTTGGATCGTAGCAAAGGCTGGTTCCGGCAACATCATCGTTTGGACCGACACAGAAGTGGTTCTTGGGAGCCATCGCTTCCATGTTGTCAAAGATTGCTTTAACCATGGTGGGAGTGAACTCAGCAGAACCAAGTCCGTAACGACCGGATAGAATCAATGGCTGGTAGGCTGCGCTGTTGGATTCGGTGGCTTCACCAACTGCTGCACGAACATCAAGATACAGAGGCTCGCCTGCAGAACCAGGTTCTTTTGTTCTGTCCATAACGGTAATGCGCTCAACGGAAGAAGGAAGAGCATTAACCATTGCTTTACAATCAAAAGGTCTGAAGAGGCGAACTATTACAAGGCCTACACTCTTACCTTCACTAACCAGATGGTCGATGGTGGCAGAAACGGTCTCACAACCGGATGCCATCATAACAATAACATCTGTTGCATCGGGAGATCCGTAGTAATCAAAAAGATGATACTGACGGCCGGTGAGGCCAGCAAATTTATCCATGGTATCCTGGACAATCTTTGGAGTGGCTTCGTAGAATTTATTGACTGTCTCACGACCTGTGAAATAGACATCAGGGTTCTGAGCAGTACCGCGTATGGTTGGGTGGTCAGGGGAGAGGGCACGATTTCGATGGGCGATGATATTGTCCTCATCGATCATAGCTGCCATATCGTCGTTGGTCAGTTCTTCAATCTTCTGGATTTCATGAGAGGTACGGAAACCATCAAAGAAATGAATGAAAGGAATACGGGAGGCAAGAGATACCTGAGTGGAAATCAGTGCCATATCCATGCATTCCTGGACATTCTGGGAACAGAGCATGCCCCATCCGGTTGGACGTGCTGCATAGATGTCAGCGTGATCACCGAAAATGGAGAGTCCCTGAGCCGCGATGGAACGAGCAGTTACATGAAAGACGGTGGGGGTGAGCTCACCAGCAATCTTGTACATATTGGGGAGCATCAGGAGAAGTCCCTGGGATGCGGTAAAAGTGGTACACAGTACACCTGTGGCAAGAGAACCATGCAGAGAGCCGGCAACGCCACCCTCTGATTGCATTTGAGTAACTACAGGAATGGATCCCCAGATATTTTCCTGTTTTCCGGTTGCCTTGGTATCAGCTTCAGCAGCCATGGGGGAAGAAGGCGTAATGGGGTAGATGGTGATAACTTCACTGGTGGCGTAGGCAACATGGGTACAGGCCTGGTTACCATCGATTGTGACCATTTTTCTCGACATAGGTAAATCTCCTTTATTGTTTATGGTACTGTTTTATATGTATATGTGGTTACTATTTTTTTGGTAAGTTTTTTAGATCGTCAACGCCTTGACTGACAATGTTGTAGCCTTCCATCGCTTCAAGCTCCTTAACGAGATCTTCAACTTCTCCGTTGTAGGGCATGATGCGCACAGAAACACGTTTTGATCCGGCTGGGGCGTCATCGAAGGAGGTGAGGATGGAAAGGACTCGGGCACGGTTCTGGCGCAGGACATCGATGAGCTGAGATACCGATCCTCCAGCGTCTGACATATCCATAACAATCTGAAAGGCTCCGTCCTGTATACCGGTGGCATGAATAAAGCCGCGAAGCACATCGGACTCTGAAAGGAGGCCCACAAGATTTTCATCAGCATCAACAATGACCAGACCGGAAATTTTCTCATTCAGCATGACGAGTGCTGCTTTTTCAAGCGTATCGTCAAGGTTTAAACGAATGGGAGCCTCGGTCATCACATCTTTAACTTTCATTTCTGAAAGAAGATAATACATCTCGTGCATATCCATATCAGTTTTTGATGATGGAGATGCTTCCTTGAGATCACGATCGGTAATAATACCTGCAAGTTTTCCTTGGGAGACCACGGGCAATCGTCTGATTTTGTTGTCCTTCATTGTTCGTCCGGCTCGCATGACCGAGGTGTTGGCATCCACTGTGAGTATGGTAGTTGCCATCCAGTCCTTAATTAGCATAGGGCCTCCTTGTAAAAATGCAGGTGATAAAAGTGTAATGACAGCGTTACGGGCTTAAGACCTTGCAAGCTGTTTAATAATTCACATTGGAATAATGACGCAGAATTAGACAATATAGAATATTTTTTAGTCCGACGCAAGTATAGAATGGCATTCTCGTGCTTAGCATGAATCTTGGTTTGAACGATTTTTTTACTTGGTAATTCGACCCTGAATTGATAGAAGAGGATGGATGAGGCCATTGAAACAAAAATATTTAGACGCTCTGTTGGCAACTGTTCAGAATGAAGGGGAATATCTCTTTTTCGACACAGCCCGCTGTGATGCTGAAAATACAAAATCTTTTCTCTTCCTCCAGCCACAGACTCGGCTGGAGTTTTTCTGTGGAGATGATCCAAGAGCATTTATAGCACTTATGGAAGAGACACTGGCCGAAGGAAAGTATCTTGCCGGTTGGATGAGTTATGAATTTGGTTACCTGCTGGAGCCACGGCTTGCAGGGATTATCCCTCCCATGCAACAGCAAAATTTGCCCCTTGCATCCTTTGGAGTGTTTCAGGAGCCGCTTCAATACAATCATGAAACCGGAAAAACGAATTTTCCAA
This sequence comes from uncultured Desulfocapsa sp., assembly GCA_964538055.1. GTDB lineage: Bacteria > Desulfobacterota > Desulfobulbia > Desulfobulbales > Desulfocapsaceae > Desulfocapsa. Next base: position 76,217 of record CAZIDU010000005.1, read on the forward strand.
GCCATGAAGCAGCAATAGTACCCTCTAACTTCACTATCGATAATCTCACCGTCAGTCAGGAAAAAGAAAACTATCTTGATGCGATTTACCGTATAAAAGAATACATCGCTGCTGGGGATACGTATCAGGTTAATTATACTTTAAAAATTCTCTTTGATTTTAGTGGTTCCCCCGAGGCATTTTACAGGAATTTGCGCCGGAATCAATCCGTTGCCTATGGTGCCATAATGCATCTTGGTGGAGAACATATCCTCTCTCTTTCTCCCGAGCTGTTTTTTCGGGTTAATGCCAACTCCATTCGGGTACGCCCTATGAAGGGGACTTTAAAACGTGGACGTCACTGGCAAGAGGATCAGGAGTTATGTGAAGTGCTCAGGAAGGATCCCAAAAATCGCAGTGAAAATGTGATGATTGTTGATCTGCTTCGCAATGATCTTGCCCGCCTTAGCCACCATATTGGAGATGGACAGGTCCATACCGAATCACTCTTCGATGTGGAACGTTACGAGAGTGTACTGCAGATGACCTCCACAATTTGTGCTGAGACCGATGGAAATGTTCTTGAAAAGGTTGGGATTCTCGATGTGTTAAAGGCGCTGTTTCCATGTGGGTCTGTTACCGGTGCGCCTAAAATACGAACCATGGAGATTATTCGTGAACTGGAAGAATCTTCACGAGGGGTCTATACCGGAGCCATTGGCTATTTTGCACCGGATGGAGATGCCGTATTCAATGTTCCCATCCGTACCATCCGCATTGCTGACGGAAAAGGGGAAATGGGAATAGGTTCCGGTATTGTTCATGATTCAGTCCCTGAACAGGAATGGGAAGAATGTCTTTTAAAGGCTCATTTCCTGACGAAACCGGTTGCTGAATTTGTTCTTATTGAGACACTTCTTTTAGAGCAGGGAACAGGGTATTGGCTCCTTGATGAACACCTTGACAGACTGCAGAAATCTGCTGTTTATTTCAGTTTCTGCTTTTCGAGAGAAGATATTTTAGAATCTCTTGAATGCCTCGGAAACAAGAGCGAACTCAAGAGTAATTGTTACAGGGTTCGTCTTACCCTGGCTAAAGATGGTACTGTGGAGACTGCCATGCAAGCATGTGATGCGCCCGTTTTACGTAGTTTACCGGACAATCCACCGGCAACCCACGATGATCTGCCCTGTGTCAGTATTTCAGGAAAAAAGGTAAATTCTTCTTCTCCCTGGTTTTTTCATAAGACCAGCAACAGGGAGCTGTTTCAGGAAGAATTTGCACGATCCCAAAAAGATTTTCTTTTTGATACTGTTTTCTTGAATGATCGTGGAGAACTGACCGAGGGATGTATTTCCAATCTTATCGTTGTTGTGGATGGAAACTATTTTACTCCTCCAGTCTCCTCCGGGCTGCTTGCTGGAACCATGCGGGCAAAACTTCTCTCTGAAAACTCAGTTGATCTTCAGGAAAAAGATCTCACCGTCGCTGATCTGCAGCGGGCAACCGCCTTATTCTGCTGTAACTCTGTTCGGGGAGTTGTTCAGGTGTGTTTTCGGGAATCATTGAGTTGAACCTTAAAGACAAACTGCTTGGTAATAAAGTTTTTGAAAGTATCGGTATAGATCTTACGTAAGCGCATACCAATAAAAGGAATCAGGCGAAGGAGGTCGGAGGGAGCCAGGATACGGGTGTCGAAGAAAATTTTAAAGGGGCAGATATCCTCAAAGGAATAGGCAAAGTTCGTCACTTTGAAATTGCACTGTTCAAGGAGTTCCCGGAAACTATTGATGGTGAAGAATCGTAGGTGGGTATGGTCAAAGATGCCATAGTCTTCATATTTCCAAGTGCCGCCAAGGAGCCGGAAACGACATTTCCAGTGGGCAATGGAACAGGTCGAAATAACAAGACTGCAGTCGGGGTGCATCCACTGCTTGAGATGGTTTAATGTGACTTCTGGTTGTGCGATGTGTTCGATAACCTGAGACATAAAAATGATTTGAAACGGACCATGGGTTCCGATGTGTTTATTGATTTGTTGACGGATGGTCTCATCTTCAATTGTTCCGCAAAGTATGTCCAGACCACGCTCTTCTGCTGAACTGGCCGATTCTTTCTCGGTCTCTATTCCTAAAAACCGACAACCTTTTTTCTGGACAAGGAATTCTCCCATATAGCCGGTGGCACAGCCAATTTCCAGGACGTGGCTGTTGGGCGGGATCATGTCCAGTTGGATTTTGTCAATGTTGTTCGGTTTGAGTCCTTCGTAGACGAAGGTTTCCTTGTGGTATTTCATAGTGATACCTTCTGGTAGTCCGGGCCGCTAATGGTGATATTTTTTTCCAGGCAATAGTGATCCAGTTGAGCCAGTACCTGCTCAAGGAGACTTTCCGGTGCGTTAAAACAAAGATCTTTTCTGAATCCTCTGATATCACGATTTTTCATCGATTGTGGTTTGTACCAACTTCTCTTGCGTACATCATCAAAATCTATCAAATAGAGTTTTTCTCCATTAAAGATAAAATTTGCCAGTCGGATATCGCCGTGAATAAGGCGAAGGGACTGAATTGTATCTATGATATTTAGGACGGCTGCAATTACTTTATGGGCCTTTTCAGGAGAATGGCTCATTTGTTTGATATATTCTTTTCCCTGAATTCCCTCCACATATTCATAAAAAAAATAGGAAATCCTCCGTAACGGGCCGAAACGTTTTTCAAGGTAGGCGATGGGTTGGGGAATGGGGACATTATTTTTGAGTAACAGTTTGGAGTAATACCAGCTTTTACTTGATTTTGTTGGACGAAAATACCGTTTGAATTGCTGCCAGCGTGATTTGAAATTGTGCCGTTTAATAACAATTTTTCTGCCATTAACTGTAATTACACCAATTCTTGATTTGAAATTATCTTGAAGAATCGGAGTGGTCGATGCCAAAAGGTGGAAATCAGGGTTGTCAAAAACACTCTGTAATTCTTGTGAATAAAAATTTTGCTCACAGATCAGGCGGAGAGTGAAATTCTTTTTAATAAATAAATTTTCAGTCATAAAGAGAAGTTTGCCATGGTTTTCAAGAGGAGCTAGCAATACCTAGGTCATGGAAGAGTTACGTGAAAAATCGTAATTATTCAGCCAATATCTGTTAGTTGGTACAAGCACTGTACTGTAACTGTTTAGCAGTGCGCCAAATTCGTTCATTCGGAGTCTTCGCTTACCTGGACATTCGAAGCATACTATTGCTATGTGAGAAAGTCAAAATGGACGTAGTTGGAGTGCTGCTGAATAGTTACGAGAAATCTTTATACAAAAAGGCACTGAAAAGAGAAAAAAGTAATCCGGTCACATGTATTTGAAAATAGGACTCACCCAGCATAATAACCAGAAAGAATAGGGGAAAAGCCTGTCGTAAAGGAGTGAGTGAATCTTTTGTCCTGCTGGCCATGACAAGCTGACAGATAAAGATAGCTAGCAGGCTGAAAAGGCCAACAATACCAAATTGTGCTCCGGTTAACAGGTACTGGTTGTGGGGATTATCTGTACCGGGAAGGGTTGGAGAATTGACTTTATTTATCTTTACGTACTGAGCCGGGTAATCCCCGGTACCCACACCAATAAGCAGGTTCTCTCCTATGAGCTGAGACGTATTTCTGAAGAACCAGACTCTCAGGCCGACGGAAGAGGTGTTGTTACACAGGCGATGATTTTGGAATTCAGTAAGAGCTTGATCTGTACGATCTCTGAATGTGGATGACGAAAAATATGTTACTGTTATTAAAAGCGGTATGAGCAGAATGCCTGCTATGAGCTGAAGTTTTGACCGTTGGTAAAAATATTGAAAAAGCGTTATTGCAATAAAAAGAAAGAAGGCTATCTGCCCCGTACGCCCCACGGTGATAAACATGGTAACAGAGAGAAGGAGAAGCAGCGTCAATTGCAGGTATTTGGCAATGGGCTTATTGGCTGTAAAAAGCAGATTTTGTAAAATAATATAACATGCTAAAGCCAGCATTGGACTGTAGGTTACATGGGAGGTGCCTTCGGTAAGGAAAACAGATGAAGGCGGCAGTGTGATGAGGCCCAATAAAACCATATATGCTTTGCAGGCTCTCAAGAATATGGCGAATACAAAAGCGGCCATATAGTATTTCACATGCTCTTTCCTTATCAGCGTGAGCAATACCGGAAAAAGCAGCAGTTTCCACTGTTTTGAGAGAATATGAATTCCCAGAGCGAGGTCTTCACTCCAGAGTAGCCCAATGATATGGAGAGCAATAAAAAGGAGAACGGCCACAGCAACGGGGTTGTGAACTATCTCTTTAAACTTTTCCAGCATTCTTCCCGATAGCAGCCAAAAAAGAAGGAGAAGGACGCCAAGAACTGATCCGACTGATGTTGAAAGGGGCATTCCGAATGCAAAAAGAATAAGGAGTGGTGACGTTGCCCTGTCTATTTTTTTTGAAAATGAAGTCATAACAATAAAATTGTTTGTAATAAAAGGTGTTGCAAAGAATTGAACATCACTGAGTAAAAACAATGACATAA
>CAZIDU010000006.1:0-69712 GCA_964538055.1 uncultured Desulfocapsa sp.
TGGGTCATGTCCCCAGTTTCCTAGCAGCGTATTCGTTATGCAATTCCGACTCAAACTCAATTTCGGTGAATAACATTATTTGTTTCTTATCTGAACTTCCATTGTAAGCCACAGGAGAGTGCCCAGACATCTTTTTCATAGCTGATACCGAGTGAGTCTGTTTTATCGCTGTAGAATGTTCTGCTGGCTCCGACCGTAAAATCAAGGGTCTCCGTTGGGCTCCAGACACCGCCCATGGCAATTGTATTACCATCGAGTTTAGGCTCCTCCGGGAGAGCTCGAATTTGATCCACGTCTATATCAAGGTTTGAAAAGAGGTAGCCGATGCTGGTCATCCATTCTTTGTTGAAACGGTACTCTCCTGAGACACCTAAGTCATAACTATCTCCGGCACCATCAAATCCTGTTTCCCAGGTAGCATCTTTTTCAAAATAATAGATGAAGTTGACGTCCACTTTGAGGTTGTCCATGATTTTATAGGAAACCCCGGTTCCAAGCAGGGCAGGGAGGTCTTCCCGCTCCGTTCGACCGTCATTGTAGCCCATAAGTGCCAGCAAGGATGCTCCCTGACGCACATCAAGTTCAAAATCCAGTTTGGTGGCTGTCTCGTAGCGCAGGCCAATGTTCCAGTCATCGTTTGGGCTGATATTGACACCAAAGATTCCTCCCCAGCCATCAGCCTCGTCTCGTAGTTCAGTTACTGCATTCCCAAATACCGGAAGTCCCGTGGCGCTGAGGGTGTATTCTTTGTAGGCTGTAACATAGCGGAGGCCGGCGGACAGGGAGAACATGTCATTTATGGCATAGGCACCACCAATGGTGTAGCCAATGTAGAGACTTTCCGCTTCGACTTGTTGAGGAAAGGAACCAGCAACGGAGAAAGGTACACTGAGCAGGCTGCTGATAGCGAGGATAGATCTGGCATTGCCGTTTTCATAATCCACTTTTCCACCGCCCCCAACAAGGCCTGCCGTAACGTATCCCGCCCACTTGTCTTCTTTGTGGATGGCGAAAAATCCGGGGATTACGGAATATTCGTTTTGATCCAGTTCACCAACGCCGGGTACTGTATTTGAATAGTCTTTTGAGAGGAGTTGGCCGTCAAGTTTTAGATATTTTCCGGTTTTCATCTTCATCATTCCGGCAGGGTTGTACACTGCAATATCCGCGTAATCCGTTGCCGCCTGCCTGTTCAGGGTTCTGAAATAGTCGGCGCTTATATTCTGTTTGTTAATTATACCACCTGCAAAGAGTGGTGTGGCGATGAGTCCTAATGTGCTTGCTACAGAGAGACTGAGTAGAGACTTTTTCATTGTTTTTTTCCTTTTTCCAGGTATTAGTTTTTATGTGCTAAAACAAAAAGATTTACTTTTTCAGGCTCTGTAAGAATGGTGACATCGCCTCCGAAACTGGTGTTGTGGAACAACTCTTTCAACTCTTCTCCAGTTCGATAAATCAGATTCCAGTGCAGGATATGATCCATAAACAGCATGTCCTTATGGGGTGCAAAATTTCCTATTAGTAGAGAGCCTCCCGGTTTCAAGTGCTGGTGACATTTGTCCACCAGCTTGCAGAATAAGCGTGGCTCCAGATAATCAAAGAGTCCCGCTGAATAAATCAGATCTTTGGCACCAATGTCATGACTGACTTTTCCAAGAGCCCATTTGACCAGATTTTCTGTCATGTAGCGAACCGAGGCATTGTGGGGAAAGACGTTGACGTTTTTATTGGAATACTGCAGGGCCTCTGTGTCAATATCAACACAAAGGGCGTCAATTTTCTCAGTGTAGTCACATTCCTGCAGAAAATCAAAGAGTTCGCGGCAGGGACCACAGGCAAGATTCATGACGGAAAACTGTTTGTTTGTTTCAAGTCGTTTTTTTGATAAACTCTTTAATTGATCTTTCATCAATATGCGTCGGCCTCGTATTGCCTCGGCACTATGAAGTTGCAGGCCCCAGCTGTCAATGAGTCTGCCGATCTTGCCATCACCCTCTGCGGTGTTCAGATAGATGTGTTCCATCATCAGAAAATCGCCTGCATACCCCTTGGGTTTGTAGTAGGCCCGTTCTGCAAAACGACTTCGCATGAGATAGGGAAAGACCTCTTTAAAAACAAATCCCCACATGTGGTCTCTGTCTGACTGCTCTGTCATTGAATCGTTAAAGTCGCTTAGCGCGCTGTTCATGGTATCCAGTATTCCATAGCCCTGTTGGAGGTACTGTTCTGGAATGTCATCTTCACTAATTGCCTGTAAGGCGTGAGTGAGGTCGTAGAGCTGTGATTTCAGGGATTCAACTTTCTGGTTGATATGGTGCCAGGGTTTTGAGCGGAGGAGGGATTCCGGCAGGACCTTTGTCTTTTTATATTGGCGTCGCCGGTTGGTGAGAGATGCTGCAAAGGCGGTCAATGGCTCCTGTTCTTCAAGGATCCTTCTGAATTTTTTACAGATATCCTCTGTGAGGAAGAACATGAAGGAAGAAAAAAGAAGGGGCTCAGTTTGTTGCAACTGATCCATTGCCTCTTGATTGAATATGCTGAGTTCAGTCTGCTCTATCGCCTTGATGTTACGAGTCCTGGAGCCGTGGTCAAAGAATCCAATTTCTCCAAAAAAGGATCCTGCGCCAATGATGGCAACGGTAATCTTTGTATCCTGAGCAGTGTAAGAAACCTCTACGGTACCTTTGCTGACATAATAAAAAGAATGGGCATCATCTCCTTGCAATAGTATGGCTTCATCTTTCTTACAGCTAAAAAGCTTTGCAAAGGGCAGAATCCTGTCTAAGTGTGTGTGAAAAAGGGAGGGCTCTCTCTTTTCTGGATCAGAACGTATATTTGGGGGGGCTATTGAGGTCTTCACAGTGAATCGCCCTGGCTGTAATGCTTTGTCAGTAAAACACCTGATTTTTTTTATGGTTACGAGACATCATTTTTTATGATAGCAAAAGCAAACCATAAGTTCCAGTTTGTTGAAACGATTTCGCGATAGAAAAAAAATCGTAACTGTTCAGGTAAGTTTGATAGTGCGGATGGGGCGGCGCCTCTCCTTCATAAGGTGAAAGCTGATAGTGCAGCCCATATTTTTTTTAGAGGTAACAGTCAAGGTTCCTCGCTGTTCTTCTATAATCCTCCGGGCAAAGGTCAGCCCCATACCTATGTGTTTTGTTTTGTTCGAATAGAAGTGACCAAAAATATGGGGAGATACTGTACTGCAAATTCCCGATCCATTATCAATGATATTGATTACATATTGTAAAACGGGGTCGTTGGAACGCCGGATTTGGAAGATAATGTCTTTTTCGTCAGCATCATCTTTATATGCTTCACAGGCATTGATTATGGCAGCTTCCAGGGCTTTTATTATAAGCTCTGTGTCAATCAGGAGTTCTTCAGCGGAGATATCTTTTTCATAGTCACTGATCCAGTTGCAGCCACCGGCCTCTACAATATCACGCAGATCAGCTTCCGCCTTATCAATGAGCTCACTCATGGGAACACGTTTAGCCACCGGGCACCGTAATTGGATAAAATTATTGAGAGTGTCAAGCAGGGTTTCAAGGTGGTGGGCTTCACTCAGTATAGCTTTGACTTCCTTGGCAGACGAGTCCCGCTTAATGAGGCGTTTAGCAAATCCCCCTATAACCATAATGGGATTACGTATTTGATGGCTGATATCATCAATGAGATGACCAAGGAAGGCAATCCGTTCTGAATGTCTGAGAGAACGTTCAATGGCTTTGATCTCGGTCATATCGTGAATGGAGAAGGCTATACCTCCTGCACTGCCATCCCATTTAAATGCGTTTCCGGAAATCAGCCCCATGAACGTGGTTCCGTCCATGCGCTTCAGCATTGCTTCACCCTCGAATTCACCTTCATCCCTGGTAATATGGAGGATGTTGGAAACCAGAATTTCTGTATCATCTGGCATGAACAGCTCGTAGATATCCTTTTTCTGCAAATCGCCAACAGACGTACTGAACATTTCTGCAGTACGACTGTTAGCATAAATGATTTTATTTTTTGAACTAATGACAATGATTGCGTTATGGATGATATCCAGCAGATCCCCGATTAATTTGGGGTTGGATGGTATGTTTTTGCTATCCATATTCTGACTCTAGTTATTGGTGTGTCAATTTGAATAAATGCTTATTATAGCTTTAGTATCTCTTATTGTGAAGGAACTGTCAAATACCATTGCTGGTTGAACTCTATTAATAGCTTTAGAAGAGTGTAATTTAAAGGAGTTCTCAGAGGCCTAAGGGCTTTGTCTGTTTTCATTTTCATTTTATTTGGAAACTGTGTAGTATCGAACAATAAAATATCTTAAATTGAAACTTTTCAGGTAGTAACAGACACTATGACAAGAGATGAACTGCAGGAAAAAATCGTAGCAATTTTAGTGGATGAATTTGAGTTTGAAAATCCGGGGCTGACGGACAACCTCAGGGATGATCATGGCTTTGACAGTATTGATGCCATTGAATTGCTAGCTAAAATAGAAGAGATGCTCGGTTATCAGATATCACGGAAGGAAAAAGAGCAGGCCATGACTATCCGTACCATCAATGATATCCTCGATTATATCGAAACTATCCAGAGTGCCCATACAAGCTGATTGGTGATTGCTTTATGACAAGACGAGTTGTTATTACCGCCTGTTCCGCCATCACCCCCATCGGCTATGGAAAGGATGCGATTATAGAGAGCTTGCGTCACGGGAAATCCGGGGTGAAACCTCTGCGTGATGATGGGCTCCTCACCGAACGTATCCATTCCAAAGTCTTCGGAACCGTTGATTATCCCATTGAGTACGGCTTTGCACGCAAGGACACCAAAACCATGGGGCCCGTTGCCTACTACGCCTGTAAGGTGGCTGGCGATGTTCTGGTCGAATCCGGTCTGGATCAGGATTTTATCCGTTCCGGGCGCTTAGGGGTCTCATTTAGTTCCACCCACGGCAGTCCCACGGTACAGCGTAATATCTATAAGACTTTTTTCAGTGAAGATAAGGCAAAATTTTCATCAATCGGTGCCGTGGATTATCTTAAATCCATGGTTCATACCACTGCCGTGAATATCACCAGAATGTTTGGCATTACCGGGCGTGTGGTTGCCTCATCCACCGCCTGCACCACATCGAGCCAGTCCATCGGCTTTGCCTACGAGATGGTGAAATTTGGAATGCAGGACGCCATGATAGCAGGAGGTGCCGATGAATATGACACCACAACCGTTGCTGTCTTTGATAATCTCCTGGCCTGTTCCGTTGATTATAATGATACCCCCGAATGCACTCCCCGGCCCTTTGATGTAAATCGTGACGGCCTGGTGGTGGGGGAAGGCGGGGCTGCAGTACTGCTCGAAGAGTATGAGCATGCCAAGGCTCGTGGCGCGGTGATACTTGGCGAGGTGATTGGATTTGCCTGCAACAATAATGGCGGTGATCTTATCCTTCCCAATTTGGATGGGATAACGACAACGCTCAGACTGGCCTTGGCTGATGCTGGCCGAAAGCCTGCGGGTGTTGATTTTATTTCAGCGCATGCCACGGCAACCAAAATGGGTGATGTCATTGAATCACAGGCCATTGCGGAAGTTTATGGTGATAAACCCTGGGTTACCGGCCTGAAAAGTTATATGGGTCACACCATGGGAACCTGTGGTGCCATTGAACTCATCCTGAGCTTATATATGATGGAGGAGGGATTTCTGGCACCAACCCTGAACCTTGAAAATGTGGATGAGCGCTGTGCCATGCTGCGTCACGTCCGTGAAGTGACGGAGACCGAGGTTCGCACTACTGCCATTCAGAATTTTGCCTTTGGCGGAGTAAATACTTGTCTCCTTATTAGTGATGGCCGGAAATAAGCCACAGGTTAGTTTTTTGGACGGTTTGAGTGATTTTGTGGTCACGCTTGTCTGCTGGGGTTACTTTATCTTTGCCTTTCTGTCTTTCTTCTCTTTTCTCTATGCGTTTGCCTTTGTCTTTGCTAAGGAGAGGGCGCGGGCCTTTCAGTATCTTGATCATCTCTTTTTTAGAGGATTCCTCTGGCTGCTTCGCACTTTAGCACCCAGGCATATATGGAAGATTGATGAGGATATCAGTGAAATTCACGGCTCCATCATTGTCTGCAACCATCTGTCCTATCTGGATCCGCTAATCCTTATCTCTCTGCTGTCTCAAAATAAAACCATCGTCAAGACGAAATTTTTCCAAGCCCCTGTCTTTGGCTGGCTCCTGAAGGTTTCCGGATATCTTCCTGCAAGCATAGAGGGTGTGCATGGAGGAAGGATGATAGAGGAGGTGCAGAGCATGGGAGAGTATTTTAACAACGGCGGTAATCTCTTTGTTTTTCCAGAGGGGACCAGAAATCTCGATACTGTTCTCGGTGATTTTCATAAGGGGGTTTTTAAGATTGCCCGTATGTATAAATGCCCCATTCATGTGCTGCGCCTTTATAACACCGATAAGCTGTTTACTCCGGGAAAGTTTTTCTTTAATACCAGAGTCCACAATCATATCGGACTGAGAAGGATAGGTTGTCTCGATACGGGAACGATATCCGCCGCAGCACTTGAAATAGAGGTACGGCATATTTTTGAGACCAGCGGCAGTTGCAGGGAGGGGGCATAATGAAAGTTTTACTGGTCTCCATGCCGGATGTCGTCCCTATACTTGTTCACGAGGCAGCGGTACATATCCCAAACCTGGGTATTGCAAGTATTGGCGGAAATATCGATTCGGAACACGATGTCTTTCTGGTCGATCTTATTCGGAAGCGCCGATCGGTAAAAAAATACCTGACCAAAATTATAGGAAAAATAAAACCCGATCTGATAGGCCTGTCGGCCATGGCCTGGCAGTACAATACCTGCATTAAAATTGCCCATCTGATCAGGGAATTGCAACCCGATGTGAAAATTGTTATTGGCGGCTATCATGCGACCTTAATGGCGAAAGAAATAGCTGATTCTCCTCAGTCCCAGTGGATTGATTTTATTGTAAGGGGTGAGGGTGAGGAGGTGTGTCGTCGTCTCGTGAATGCACTTGTCGGGAAAGATACCTGTTTTGATATACCCGGACTTTCCTATCGCAGTGACAGCGATGGTAAGTTTATCCATAATTCTCGGGCAGAGAATCTTGATCTTGAAACCATAAAACTTCCCATCCGCGACAAGCGCCGCCTCACCTGGGGCTACCATCTTATGAACGCCGGCATCGAGACCCTGGAAACCTCCCGCGGCTGCACCCGGTCGTGCAACTTCTGTAGTATGAAGAATATGTATGGGCGAAGCTTTCGTATGTATCCCATAAAGCGTGTTCTCGAAGATATCGATGATATTTATTATAATCGAAAAGTGCGTTCCATATTTATCACCGATGATAATATGGTACTCAATCCGACACGGGTGATGGAACTCTGCGATGCTATTATTGCCAGGGGCTATAAGAAATTGAAGCTCTTTGTTCAGGCAGATTGTATCACCATGTCAATGCGGGAAGATATGGTGGCCAAAATGGCTGCGGCTGGATTCTGCTCCGTATTTTTAGGGATAGAAAATGGCTCTAAAAAGAATCTCAGTGCTGCCGACAAGGGTGATATAGTTGCTGCATCGAGAAAGGCCATTGAAAATTGTCATAAATATGGAATAATGGTCATTGGCGGGCTTATCTTTGGCTTTCCCGAGGATGATGTGGAATCCATTGCCGAAAATTACGAGTTTTTTAAGGATATTGGTGCCGATGCGGCCTACTGCCAGATTATTACGCCCTATCCCAAAACGGGGATGCGTGACTATCTGCTCTCCAAGGATTTGATTACCAACAAAACAGATCTCAAAAAATATAATGGCCTCTGGGCCAATGTTCGGACTAACTTTCTTGACTCAGATGCATTACAGTACCACTTTTGGTATCAGCGACAGATAGTATTCGGCTGGTGGAAACCACCAAATGCCGTTAAAAAGCAGGGAAGACTCTGGACATGGATCTGGCTTTTTCTCTTTAAACCCTTTTTGAAGCTGCACTATCGTCGAGTGATGAAAAAATATGGATGGCAGGGACGCTACAAACGAGAAATAGGGCGTCTGGGACGAATGAATACCTTCAATGATCTTGAAGAATACTAATACTATAGTGATATGCAGTTATATAACCTTGAATTTACAGAAGAAGATATAAAAAATGCAGTGGCCGAAGACAGGCTCCTGTCGATGGAAATAGAATTCAGCCGTATCTGCAATTTCCGCTGTTCCTACTGTTATGTTCCCGAGAAAAAAGAGTGCAGGGGGGAGCTCACAAAGGATGAGTTGAAGGATGTTCTGGTGCAGGCCAGGGGACTTGGTGCCCAGAAAATTATTATCCTGGGTGGTGAACCAAGTATCTACCCGCATCTTCCCGAGATGCTGAATTTCCTGGACGAGCATGGCTTTGAAGTTGAAATGTTCACCAATGGAACCGGGGTGGATGCCAATCTTGCGCAGCTCCTGGCAAAACTGAAAGTCAGGGTGGTGCTGAAACTCAACTCTATGAAACGGGAAATACAGGACCGTTTGGCAGGAAGAGACGGGGCCTATGATATTATCCAGACTGCCCTTGCCAATCTGAAAAATGCAGGATATCCGTCCCGGGAGTTGTTTCTTGCCCTGTCAACGGTGATCTGCCAGACAAACTTTGATGAACTGGTGGGGATGTGGAAATGGATACGTGATCAGAAAATGGAGCCCTATTTTGAGGTGATCACTCCCCAGGCAAATGCCATTGAAAATAGCTGGCTTACCGTGGATTCCCTGAAATTAAAAGAGTTGTTTGCAGAACTGTCTAAAATTGACCAGGAACAGTACGGCCGTGACTGGGAGCCTCAGCCCCCTCTTGTGGGCAACCGATGTATGCGGCATCAGGTGTCCTGTCTGGTGACGGCCACCGGCGATGTGATGCCCTGTGTTGGCGTGACCATTCCGCTCGATAATGTGCGTAATAACAGTCTTGGCCATATCTTAAAACATAGTGAGGTTGTTCAGAATCTTAAAAATTATCGAGAGATGATTACCGGAGAATGCAGAGACTGTGACAAGGCAGAAGAATGTTACGGTTGTCGTGGGGCCGCCTATCAGCTCACCGGTGATTATCTGGCATCTGACCCGACCTGCTGGCGTAATCAAAAAAATGGTTCGTGCGGCCAGGAGTGAAGGCTGAACCTGAAAAGCTAGTTATTATCGGCTCGGGTATTGGTGGCTTAAGTTCAGCAATAATCCTTGCCGGTATTGGTTATGATGTTACCGTTGTCGAGAAAAACAGGCAGCCGGGTGGGCTGCTGCGTAGTTACACACGAGATGGAATAGAATGTGAGGTTGGCGTTCATTATCTTGGCTCACTCGACAAGGGGCAGGTTCTCAGGAAATTTTTTGATTATCTGGGTGTCACTGCTGCCATCCCTGTCTCACGCATGGGGGCCGGGGGCGTTATAGATCGCTATCTTTTTGATTCTCCTGGCACCCACCCTCCTCAGTTTGATCTCCCCGTCGGGTTTGATGCCTACGAGGCTAATCTGAAGAAGGCCTTTCCTGGCGAAGCGTCCTGTATTGAAACAGTTGTTGCAGCCATTCGTAAAAGTTCCGAACAGCTGCACTCCCTCGATGCTCTGTATGCAACGGAGGATTTTTCCCTCCTTGATCAAACCGATCCCTATGGAGAAATTTTAGATCGGCTTGGCTGTTCCCCCGGTCTTCGCAGTGTGCTGGCCATTCCATCATCCTGGATCGGGGTGCCCATTGCAGATTGTCCCGCCTACTACCACAATATGGCCCTTGCCTCCTACCTTTCCTCCTCCTGGCGCTTAGAGCAGAGTGGCTCTGATATGGCAGATGTGCTGGTTGACCGTCTCCGGGTACTGGGCGGTAAGCTTATCTGTTCGGCTGAAGTCAGCCGTATAGAGGTGAATTCACGGGTGGTGGGTGGGGTGCATCTGCAATCCGGGGAATTTCTGCCAGCTGCTATCGTTATAGGTGCTGTGCATCCTCAGGTTGTTTTGAAAATGCTGCCCGAGGGGGCGGTGAAACCATCGTATCGCAAGCGAATTACAAAATTACAAAACAGTCACTCCATTTTCACAGTTCATGCCCGAATCGATGCTGATGCTCATCCGGAGGTTCCCTACAATACCTTTAAAGTGGCAACGGATAGCGAAGGTAATATTGTCGATCTGAAATATTATCAGTTTCGGAAGAGTCAGCGAAACAATAGCACACTGCTGTCTATCCTGACCTCGGGAAATGATGTCCTCTGGGAGGGCTGGAGAGAGAGTACAACAGGATGTCGCAACGCTGATTATCGGGATGCAAAAAATAAATTTGCCGGTAAGCTGTTGTGCGAGGCAGAAGAGTTGTTTGGGCCCCTGAAGGGACTGAAGATGCTGGATGCCTATACCCCGCTCACCATACGTGACTGGGTGAATAGCCCTGATGGCAGTGCCTACGGAGTTCTCAGGTCGTCGAGTCAGACCCTGGCCACAGCATTACTGAATCGTACAGCTGTGCAGGGCCTGTACCTTCGCCGGGCAGAATGTGCTGGCACCTGGTATCATCGGTACCAGTATGGGATCTTTCAGTACCGTTAAGTTGATTCTTGGTCCAGAGGAGTTTCGAAAAAAAATCTGCCTGTGAGAAATGTGTTATGACTCGAATTATTCTGTTTATTGTTGCCACTCTTTTCTTCCTTTACATATCCAGGCGTTCCCTGCTCAATCCACAGTCACATGGTTTCTACCGTTTCTTCGTTTTTGAATGAGATCGGCCGGATCCCCCCGAAAACCACTCTTTTGAAAACACCGTCAATGTTGTTGATACGGGTCTCTATTGCTATATCCGCCATCCTATGTATTTTTTTTAAAAGTGGGGAACTTTAAACCATATGTATCTTCTGGTACCGGATAGAACAAGATGTAATTCCAAAGAGTCTACAACTGATAAATCGTTCTTAGTTCTGCGGAAATCTGTTTGTGGGGATGGGCTCGCTACTATTTTCTGTGACTAGGTTGGTGGTGACAGAGAGGGGCGAAAATAGCCACCCGCAAGCTCAGGGTTCAACTTGTTTGGGGGACCGTGTAGGTGGCTGGAGTCATGTTTTTCCCCTTGGTATTTTCCTAATAGAAAGCGAATTCTTATCACTAATAGATTACTGTTGGATTCTAAGTCTCATTTTTGATAGTATGAATATAACTTGTCCAATCCGTTTGAACATTGAGATTAATAGCTATTTTCTAATGTCAAAAGCCTCAGCCTTTTTATTTTTCTATTGGCTTAGGTGTTTTTTGTTCAGGAGTGATATATGAAAAAAAAACTCTTTGCATTGTTTATTCTGACATCCTTCGTACTTAGTTCCACATGCCATGGAGCGGAGTCATCCCCTGTCAGGATTATAGTTGTTGACAGCTATCATCCTGCATACCAATGGTCCCAGGATGTGAGCCAGGGTTTATGTGATGCACTATTGGCTTTTGGATACTTTGACAATCAAGAGCAAATCGAAGCGTTCAAAAGCAAGAATTATGCTGAAAGTTCTAAGCTTGTTCTCTCACGCTTCTGGATGGATACCAAAAGAAAAGCGAGCAAAGAAGAACAATTCAATACTGCCAAAGAATTTACCGAATTCATAAAGAGATTTAAACCGGACATGATTTTGCTTGGGGATGATAATGCGGTAAACTACATCGGGAATCAATTTCTGGATACGGGAATTCCAATTGTTTTCTGGGGAGTAAACCATACTCCCATGAAATATGGGCTGGTCGATAGCATTGAAAAACCAGGACACAATGTTACAGGTGTGTACCAAAAAACATATTATAAAGAGAGCCTCGAGTTACTCAAAAAAATTGTCCCACATGTCAAAACATTCGCCGTTCTTTCTGATGATACAACCACCGGTAGGATTCACAATAAGGCCATCGAGCATCTTGATCGCAAGGGTAATCTGCCTATTAAGCTCGCGGGTGTTGTTGCTACCAATGACTATGAAGTATGGAAGCAAAAGGCCCTGGCGTTGCAAAAAAATGTTGATGCGTTCTTTATCGCTTCTTCAAACGGTTTGAAAGATACAAAAGGCAAAGTGGTGAGCAACGGGGAGGTTGCAAAATGGTATTTAAAAAACATTACCATTCCCGAGGCAACCGGATTTCGCTACAGGGTCGAACCGGGTTGGCTGTGTGCTGCTGATGATTCTGGTTACAACCAGGGATATGAGGCCGTGAGTATTGCTCATGATATCCTGGCAATGGGTTTCCAGCCTGCTTCCTATCCTCCGAGGACCCCGAAAAGGGGGCCTCTCATGGTGAACAAGGAGCGGGCCAAGATGCTTGGCATAATACTCACCAAGAAAATGGGTATTGAGGAATATATTGAAGAAGCTTCAGCATTAAAGGACTCAGTAGTTATCCCCCATGCAAAAAAGAAAATACTTGTTGTTGATAGCTACCACCGGGAGTTTGACTGGTCGATCAGTGTTACAGAAGGACTTAATACGGGAATGCTTGAATTAAAATTTTTTGACAATGAACGGCAGGTTGAAGATTTTAACAGGAATGATTTTGTTGAGACATCGCGATTTGTAATCAAAAAATTGTGGCTTAATAGCAAGAGACAAAGTTCTGAGGGGGAAATGGAAGCAAATAGCCTGCAGTTTTATGAACAAGCACAAGAATTCAAACCGGATCTTGTTTTTCTTAACGATGATAATGCTGCTAAGTTTCTAGGGCCAAAATTTCTGGACTCTCCTATTCCTGTTGTCATCAATGGTATTAATAATACTCCTGTTAAGTATGGATTAGTTGATAGTAAAGAAAAGCCTGGTCATAATATTACAGGAGTATATCAGAGCGGATATTTCCTGGAAAGCTTTGATCTGTTGCAACGCATTGCTCCTGGAATAAAGTCCTTTGCTATCCTGTCGGATGGATCAACAACCGCAAGAAATTACACCAAGGCGATAGAACACTTGGTTCAGAAAAAAAGTCTTTCCTTGAATCTTATTGAAACTGTTGTCACCAGGGATTATGCAACCTGGCAGACCAGGGCCTTGGAACTCCAGAACAAGACAGATGCATTTTTTTTGTCACATTTTGCTTCATTTCAGGATAAAGCCGGCAATAATGTTTCAACAGGTGAAGTTATAAAATGGTATATGGCCAATATTACTATTCCCGAAACCGTGGGGCCTGGGTTTTCCATAGAGAAAGGTTTCCTCTGTGTAGTCTTGGATTCTGGCTATAACCAAGGATATGAGGCCGCACATGTTGCCTTTGATATACTTGTCAATGGCCTTGCTCCAGCAACCTATAAACCTTTAACCCCTGAGCGCGGGCCACAAATTGCAAACCGGAAGCGTGCTGAAATTCTTGGCATAATACTTACTGATGAAATGGGTATTGAGCGAATCTATGAAACTTCTCTATTGGATTAACGGGAATGCTCGAAACTAAAAAGTACGGTTTATCAATTTTACACCGACTTTTGATTGCATTTCTTTCAGTATTTATCGTTGTCTGTAGTGCATTAACGATCACATACTATCTCTTCAGTCGCAATTCCATCTCGCGCTATGCCAATGAAGCGGTCGTCCGGGAATTGGAGGCCATCAACGAGACCTTCCGTAACACCATCCAGGAAACATTGATCCGTGAACTAAGGCTCTTATCGGCAAATCCTCTTCTGGATGAATTTCTGATTTCCTCTGAAAGTACTCAGGATATCAATGCAAGGGCACTTGAAAGACTTTTTTTACAAAAAATTAAATATGTTAAAGAAATAGAGAGTATTCGTTTTGTTGATAACCGCGGAATGGAGAGAGTTGCAGTTGGTAAGCAAGGGCGGATTAGAGAATATCGATCATTACGAGAAGGTGCGTTATTTTTGGGTCTTGAATCATCCCCACCCCGGAGCATAACCCAGACTGATCTCTTTCCTGGCCCCAATGGTGACTACCTTTTTTCAATCGCTATCCATAAAACAGACCCAGATATTGGCGAATTTGGTGGAGCAGTTATAGTTGATTATAATGTGGCCGATTTTTTCGATTTTGCCCAAACAATAAAGATTTTTGATGAAAATCCTGTCTGGATTTTTTCACCCACAGGCTTGGTCCTCACCAAGCCATCCGATCCACTGCAACTCGACCCACGTCCTTTCACAGATCATGCTTCTTCCAAAAGCATCGATGTGTATAGGTTGGATGATGGCCTAGTCGCCACCAGCAACCTGGCAATTATCAATAACTTTCCACTTATGAAAGTGTGTATTAGTATACCTGAGAAGGTTCTTTATCAGGATGTTCAACAGGTTCTCCGTTTCCTGGGTATTGTTTTTGCTATTTCCTTTTTCCTCCTCGTTATCGCAGTCTTTTTTGTATCCAAATATCTCTCTTTACCCCTGATCATGTTGGCTAATTCAGTTCAAAAACTTGCCAAAGAAAGTTTTTCAAAGAAAATTGATATTCATGCCACGGGCGAAGTTGGTTTTCTTGTTGATAGTTTCAACAGTATGGCAAATGACCTGAGAAAAACAACCGTTTCAAAAGATTATGTGGATAGGATTTTTCATGCAATGACCAATTCACTCATCGTTTTGGACTCTGAAGGATTCATAGAAACAGTAAATAGTGCAACCTTATCGTTGTTGGGTTACGAGGAAAACGAATTGATTGGTCAGCCATTCTCAATTATCACCACAGATACATTTTTTACTGAGATAAATAGTATGGCCAATATCGACAAACAAGAAACGTCATACCAGGCAAAAAATGGTCATGAATTTCCCATGCTGTTTTCGTCAAGTAAAATGTATACCAATCAAGGTGAATCCCAGGCAGTTGTCTGTCAGGCTCTTGACCTTTCTGACAAAAAACAAGTTGAACAAGAAAAAAAGCTACTCGAAATCCAACTCCGTCAGTCCCATAAAATGGAGGCTATTGGCACACTTGCTGGCGGAATAGCCCATGATTTTAACAATATTCTTACGGGTGTAATCGGGTATGCCGAGCTTGCAGAACTCAGTAATATTGAAGGGAAGCCTGCTATTGAAGAGATAAGGGAGATAATAAAGGGCGGAATGCGAGCCCGAGATTTGGTGCGACAGATCCTTTCATTCAGCCGCAAGGGTGAACATGAAGTTGGACCACTTATTCCTTTCCCCATTGTCAAAGAAGCTCTGAAATTGCTTCGCTCGACAATTCCAAGCAGCATTGAAATCAAGGCAGAAATTGATTCAGGAGTTGGTGCTATTTTAGCCGATCCGATTAAAATCCATCAAGTCGTGATGAATTTATGTACGAATGCTGTCCAGGCTATGGAAACAGGTAAGGGAACAATCACTATCATTCTTACCCAGGTTGAATTGAATGAAGACGAATTACTTGGTGAACAGGATGCTCAATCTGGTCTATATGTTGAACTATCTGTAAATGACACAGGTAATGGTATCGATCCTGCCATACAGGAGCGTATTTTTGATCCTTTTTTTACCACAAAAGAGGTAGGCAGCGGCACGGGTATGGGATTGGCTGTGGTACATGGTATCGTCAAGGAATATGGTGGTTTGATTCGCATTACAAAAAATCCTGCAACTGGTACCTGCTTCCATATTTATTTTCCTGTTATTGATGAGGCAGAATCCCTAGTTGAAGGTGAAAAAACGGATCTGGTCGGTGGGTCTGAACGAATTTTAATCGTCGATGATGAAAGGATCGTTCTTGAGGTTATGAAAATGCGTTTAGAATATCTGGGCTATAATGTGACCGTCTGCAATAATGGCCAAGATGCTTTCGGAATGTTTAAAGAAAAGCCAAATGATTTCGATCTTATTATCACGGATCAGACAATGCCGTATATGCTCGGAACAGAGATGGTTGGCAAAATTCTTAAGATCAGACCAGAAATACCTGTTATTTTATGTTCTGGTTTTAGTAACTCTGTTTCTGAGGAAAACTGTAAAAAATTCGGCATTAAACTCTATCTCCAAAAACCTGTTGAATTTGAAGTGCTCTCTAAAAGCATTCGTACTGTCCTCTCTTCCCAGGATTAGCTTGCCCTTACACTTATATCGGTGCAGCCCTCTGTCATTTTTCCTAGCATCCCGGTTACGAGCTGTTCACAACCGGCAGCCATGCTAAAAGTGGTGTTTCCTGTGCAGATTGTCATATGCCGAGCCGGAGTAAGGACGGAAAAGTGCATTCCGACCATAATCTGCACAGCCCTCTCAAGGAATTGCCGGTGTACCTTTGACCGATCTTATCGCCGAAAAGCAGCGGTTAAAAAAGGGAATTTGAACATGTATTCCCGCAAGGGTATGAGTGACAAGAGCTCCTACTCCAATTAACGATTTCTGTTCGGCTCTGCCGAACAGATAAAAAGGCCCTGATTGGAATTTTTCCCGGTCGGGGCCTTTTGTGTTTGTGCAGTCATATAGATTTTTGACATATTTCCCCAATCACTCAAAACAGGGTGGACTCAATATGGTATTGTGGTCTAGCCCTCGTTTTTCTGCTGTCCATCCTCACCTCGGGAAATGATGTCCTCTGGGAGGGCTGGAAGGAGAGTACAACAGGACGTTGCAATGCTGATTATCGGGATGTAAAAAATAAATTTTCCGGTAAGCTATTGTGCGAGGCAGAAGAGTTATTTGGCCCCCTGAAAGGACTGAAGATGCTGGATGCCTGTACCCCGCTCACCATTTGTGACTGGGTGAATAGTCCTGCTGGCTGTGCCTACTGAGTTCTCAGGTCGTCGAGTCAGACCCTGGCCACAGCATTACTGAATCGTACAGCTGTGCAGGGCCTGTACCTTCGCCGGGCAGAATGTGCTGGCACCTGGTATCATCGGTACCAGTATGGGATCTTTCAGTACCGTTAAGTTGATTCTTGGTCCAGAGGAGTTTCGAAAAAAAATCTGCCTGTGAGAAATGTGTTATGACTCGAATTATTCTGTTTATTGTTGCCACTCTTTTCTTCCTTTACATATCCAGGCGTTCCCTGCTCAATCCACAATCACATGGTTTCTACCGTTTCTTCGTTTTTGAAGGAAATCTGTCTCTTATTTTGCTGAATCATCCCTACTGGTTCAGTGATCCGTTCTCTCCACTTCATGTCCTGTCCTGGGTGTTGCTTCTGATTTCAATCTGTTTTATCAGCCAGTCACTTATGATGCTGAAAAAAAGTGGCGGTCATGGAGATCGGCCGGATACCCCAGAAAACCACTCTTTTGAAAACACCGTCAATGTTGTTGATATTGGCCTTTATCGCTATATCCGCCATCCCATGTACAGTTCCTTGCTCTTTCTTGGATGGGGGGCCTGTTTAAAGAATCTTACTCCCCTGACCTTAGGACTGGTTCTTGTCATCAGTGGTTTTATTGTCGCTGCTGCCAGGGTGGAGGAACGTGAGAATATTCGTTTTTTTGGTTCACCCTATAAAGCCTATATAAAAAGGAGCAGGATGTTTATTCCGTGGCTCCTGTAGGGCCGGGGCAGTTTCATTGCATAGCTTGTTTGTTGTGATTTCGCATTCTCTGGTGTCTTCTTGCGTAATCAGTATGTTATGCTGATTTGGAATCGTTTGAACTCTCGGGAAAATGGTTGTTTTTTTTCTTTCAAATAGACTCTTCATCCCATAGAATGAAGAGTCTTGTTTGTACAACTAAAAGAGATGAAGGAAAGTGACATGTATGCAATGCAAGCATCGGCTCCCTGGTCATCTTTCCGGTATTTCTACTAATGCTCATATCCTTGGTGACTTGCCAAGGTTGGATAAGAGATGAAAATATCTAATATTTTACAAAGTGGTTTTGAATTTTCTGAAGAAGAGCATGAATTACGTTTAAAATATATTTTATTTAACAGCCTTGTCGGTAGTAATGTTCTTTTTGTTTCAATAGCTGCTCTACTGCGGTTTACAACGGGGCATATTCTGCAGGGTTTTATAGATGTTGTCTATGTCACGCTGGCAATCTTTATAATCGTTCTTGCAAGGTATTCCCGGAAAAGTTTCCCGGCACTTATTCTGTGCATGATGAGTATTTCTGTCCTGATTGTTTCGTTGACCTACAAGATTCTATCAAGTGATATCGCAGGAATAAGCTGGTTCCTGGTTCTGATATTAACGGTATTTTATCTCACAGAAAAGAAATTCGCCTATGCGATATCTTTAATTTCTTTCTTGCTGATCATATATATAAGTGCAACGAGTGAGGTCAAAAACTATACAGCTACAGATATTTTTTATGGGATACTTCCCCTGCTGGTCACCCTTGTTTTGGTTCGGTGTTACGAGAGAAGAAATAGCCTCTCCAGAGACAGATTACGTATCCTTAATAGTAAGCTCAAGGAAAAGGTGCAGGATACCACGACGGAACTCTCTATCAGTGAGGACAGGTTTCGAAATCTGATAGAGAATATTTCCGACTGGGTCTGGGAAATAGACAGGGAGGGGGTATTTGTTTATGCGAGTCCTTCGGTGAAACGGATGCTTGGTTATGAACCCTGCGAAGTGGAAGGGATCTTACATGGGAGTTTTCTGCATGAGAGGAATGAAACGGGAGGAGAAGAGTTTCTGACGCAATATTCCAGGTGGGGGATACCCTTTAAAAACAGAGTGCTCGAAGCGCAGCATAAAGACGGGCATCTGCTTATGCTTGAAGTCTCAGGTCAGCCAATTTTTGACAGTGAGGGTGTGTTCTCAGGATATCAGGGGGTGACTCGAGATATTAGCGGAAGGATTTCTTCTGAAAAAACGAATGCTGAACTGAAAGAGCAGTTGCATCAGGCCCAGAAAATGGAGGCAATCGGAACGCTTGCAGGGGGCATCGCCCATGATTTTAATAATATTCTTTCTGCAATCCTGGGATATGCTGAAATCACTAAGATGAATCTTCCTGCAGGTAGCAATGCAAGAGAAAATATCGATCAGGTGCTGTTGGCCGGAAAGCGGGCCACTGCACTTGTAAGACAGATACTTACCTTTAGCCGGAAACATGAACGGCAAAAAAGTCCACTGCGCATAGATTTAATTGTCAAAGAAGCATTACAACTGCTTCGCTCGTCATTGCCAACAACCATAAATATACGGACGAGTATTGACTCTGAAAGCGGGTTGGTTCTTGCTGATCCGACGAGTATCCATCAGATAGTGGTTAATCTCTGTACAAATGCCTCACATGCCATCGGCAATGCCAAAGGGATGCTGGAGGTGAATCTGAGCCAGGTGAATCTGGGCGCTGAACAGGTTGCCGATAAACCACTGGTGCATGCAGGTTCTTTTGTCGTCCTGATGGTGAAGGATAATGGCGATGGTATGGATGAGGAGATCACAACACGAATCTTCGAACCCTATTTCACGACCAAGGAGCAGGGAGAGGGGACGGGGCTCGGACTTGCGGTTATTCATGGCATTGTGGAGGATTCGAATGGTTTTGTTGAGGTGGAGAGTTACCCTGGAGAAGGTACCTGCTTTCATGTCTATCTTCCCCTGGTAGATGAGGAGATGTCCGAGGAGGCAGATGAGACTGAGGCAGTGTCTCTTCCAAGGGGTAATGAGAGAATTCTTATTGTTGACGATGAACCGGAGCTTCTCGACGTTGCTGAGATCCATTTAAGCGGACTTGGTTATTCTGTTACGACGAAAACAAAGAGCACGGAGGCTCTGGCAGCATTTCTTGCAGATCCTGACTGCTTTGATCTGGTCATCACCGATCAGACCATGCCCGATGTAACCGGTGCGGAACTGGCCCAGACCCTGCTCAAAATAAAACCGGATTTGCCCATAATTCTTTATACTGGATACACATCTGCTCTTTCCGAGGAAGATGCATATGGACTTGGGATCAAAAGTTTTATTGAAAAACCAGTGAGTAAAGAGATCCTTTCCAGGACAGTCAGGCGACTGCTGGATGGAGGAGCGTTACAAAACCATGTACTAAAGAACTGAAATGAGAATTAAGAATATTCGCTTAAAGGCAGTTCTGCTCCTTGTTTTTGCTGTCATGACAGCACTGTGTTATTTTCTGCTGGATAATAAAAGATATCAAAGTGAAGAACAACATTTAGAGCTGATCTCAAAACAATATCAACGTGCATACAATACTATTTACGATCAGTATAAACAGCTGGCGGAAAATATTCGATTCGGTCTGGTGGAACGCTTTGAGCTTGCAGATTTCTATCAGCAGCTGCTGCAGGCCGATGATGCCAAAAAAAATATTTTACGACAGAAATTGCTCTCCAAAATCCAGGACAGTTATTACTACTGGAAAGGTGAAGTGAATGTTAAGCAGCTTCAGTTCCACCTCCCTAATAATGCGTCCTTTCTGCGTATTCACCAGCCTGATAAGTTTGGTGATGATTTAACATCTATCCGGGAGACAGTGGTCTATGTAAATCAGAACCATCTCTCCATCGATGGCTTTGAGCTGGGACGCTTCTATGGTGGCTATCGATTCGTTTTTCCCATAACAGCAGGTGATCGAACGCATCTGGGCAGTATGGAAGTCTCCTTTGGCCCGGAAGCCTTCACCTCTTCCTTGATGAAGCAATATGATATATTAAGTAATTTCTTTCTTAAAGAAGATGTTGCGAAAAGAAAGGTTTTTTCGGGGGAACTCGAAGCAGTATATAAAAGTTCTCACCATAAAGGATTTCTCTATGACAACAACGTGTTGGCTGCACTCAAAGAAGTATCCAGTAAAAAGATGCAAGCATTAAAGCCTGTGAAATCAATTATCGCTGCAATTTATTCTAACGTCCATGCTCATGATGTCGTGTCATTGTATGATTCGTCTATGGATAAGGTTTTCACCACCATCCCTGTTCTAAATCCTGTAACAAAGGAGTTGAATGCCTTTTTGACCATCAGAAGCAGTTCTTCTTCTTTTTTTGTACAGGAGGCAAACCATTTTAGAAATATCTTTTTATTAAGTGTGTTTCTGCTTGCCCTGGCCCTTCTTATATTTTATCAGCAGTACAGTCGCAGAAGAATACTTGCAGGGCAGAATGATTCCCTTGAAGAACAGGTTCTCCAACGAACGCAGCAGTTACAAAGAAGTAAGGATGAGTGGGAAAAAACCTTTGATGCTATTCCTGATATTATAATGCTTCAGGACAGGAATATGAAAGTTGTCCGGGCGAATCAGGCGGCATTTGACAGTTTTGAAATGAGTCCGCAGGATATAATTGGTATTCGCTGTTATAAGCTGTTCAGGTGCAGCTCAGAGGCCTGTGAGGACTGTCCTGGTATATCATCCTTTCATGATAACCAGAAGCATCAGATTGTTATTGAACATGAGCATCTGGATAAAATTTTTCAAGTGACTTCTGCACCTGTTTTTGACGATAAGGGTGGCGTTCACTATATCGTCAATGTCGCCCAGGATATCACAGAGAAGAAAAAACTGGAGAAAGAACTTAATCAGGCTCAAAAGATGGAGGCCATTGGTACCCTTGCCGGGGGCATCGCCCATGATTTCAATAATATCCTGGCGGCAATTCTGGGTTATGCAGAAATCATTAAACCTGGATTGCCTGCAGGGAGTGATGAAGAAAAATATATGGATCGAATGATCTCTGCAGGAAACAGGGCAACGGAACTTGTAAAGCAGATACTCACCTTCAGCCGGTCCAGCAGTCACAAGAGGGAAGCGCTGCGTATTGATCTGGTTGTGACGGAAGCCCTGAAGATGATGCGTTCGTCATTGCCGAAAACGATAGAGATAGAAACAGCTATTGATCCGAACAGTGGCCTGGTACTTGCTGATCCCACCAATGTTCATCAGGTTGTGGTGAATCTCTGTACGAATGCTTCCCATGCCATCGGCAAGAAAAAAGGAAAACTTACGGTAAGTTTAAGCCGTATAGAGATAGGCCCTGAAGAGCTTAGCGGAAGGATCGGGATAGAGGCTGGTCCCTTTGTCGTCTTAACGGTAAAAGATACCGGGAAAGGGATGGACGAAGCGACCCTGGAAAGGATCTTTGAGCCATATTTCACTACTAAGAAACAGGGGGAAGGTTCAGGGCTGGGGCTGGCTGTAACCCATGGAATCGTTGATAAGTGCAAAGGTTTTATAACGGTTGGAAGTGTTCCTGAAGAAGGAACAGTGTTCCATGTATTCCTGCCCTGTATGACTGAAGATGTTTCCGTGATCCAGGATAGCGGAGGTGAGAGTTCAGTCTCACTCCCCAGAGGAAGTGAACGTATCCTTATTGTGGATGATGAGCCGAATATTGTAGAAATATTAGGAGCCCTGCTGACTCGTCTGGGGTATGACGTTACTACGGAAACAAGGAGTTCTCGCGCTCTGGAACTTTTTCGGGGAGATCCGCAATCCTTTGATCTTATTATTACTGACCAGACCATGCCGGAGCTGACCGGTGAGGAACTTTCCCGGGATATGTTGAAAATACGACCAGAACTTCCCATAATTCTCTGCACTGGCTATACCGTTGCATTCTCTGCGGACACGGCACCTGATATCGGAATAAAGCAATTCATGATGAAGCCGCTCAGTGAAAGAAATGTCGCCGAAGCTGTCAGGCAGGTCCTTGATGGAAACTCAACGCATAACAGGTAAAAAAAAATAAAAATCTGTAAACCCCATGAGTAAATCAGTAAAAAATTTTCTCTATTTCCTTGTTCCCTGGGCAGCTATCCTGTGTGTCTTCTTTACCTATTTCTACGTGTCCGAAACTGAAAAGGTCAAGAGCATCCGCCGTGAAAGTGAACTCCTCAATGTTAATTTGGGAAAGAAGGCGATCAGTCAGGAGTTTCAGACGATCATTTCTGACCTGCGTATTCTAGGACTGAATGCTGTATTCAATACGAAAAACCGAACGCTGTTCCCGGCACGTTTACACAATCTGAAAAATGACTTTCGTATCCTCTCTGAAATGAAGGGGATGTATGATCAGGTTCGTTTCCTGGATACCGAAGGGATGGAAATTGTACGCGTCAATTACAATCAGGGCAGGGTTACTGTAGTTCCTGAGAAATTATTACAAAACAAAGGGGATCGATATTACTTTAGAGAAGCATTTAATCAGGAAGAAGGGAGGGTCTATGTTTCTCCCCTTGATCTGAATATGGAACATGGGAAAATTGAAGAGCCGTATAAACCGATGATTCGATTTGGGACTCCGGTGTTTAATATACAGGGCGAAAAAACAGGCGTTGTGTTGTTGAATTATCTGGCAGAACAGTTGCTGGGGGATTTCTCGAGTGCGGTGGCAAATATTAAGGATCATGCATCAATTGTGAACGCAGAAGGCTACTGGCTGAAAAACCCTCGCCCTGATATGGAATGGGGATTTATGTTAAATCATAAACATAATATTACCAATATGCATCCCGTCCCCTGGAAGAAAATCAATCGTGAAGAGGACGGTCAGTTCAGTGATAGCGACGGTATGTTCACCTTTACCACAATTCGACTTTCGCAGATGCTGCAACGGCACGCTGAGGCAGGTGATACGAGAGGGGCAGGTTCGTTGGGAAACGAGTATGAGTGGAAGGTCGTTTCCCACGTAACCCTGGATAGTATTGCAGCCGATAATAAAGCAATAATGTTGGTTCTATCTCAGATTGCCACGCCAATTTTCTTACTGTTACTGTTGGTGAGCTGGTATTTGGCACAGGCCAGAGTAAGAAATAAAAAGGCTGAAGAGGAGCTCCAGCTTGCAGCAACGGTATTTGAGACTGCAAGTGATGGTATTGTAGTAACCGATGCTGAAAACCAAATTCAGACGGTCAATGCTTCTTTCACCAGAATCACCGGTTATGACCGGGAAGAGGTAATTGGTAAAACCCCTGCGGTATTGAACTCCAGACGTCATAAGAAGGAATTTTACCAGGAAATGTGGAGCAGTCTGCTTACAGATCATCAATGGGAAGGAGAGGTCTGGAACCAACGAAAAGACGGAGCTGTCTACCCTGAGTGGCTCTCCATCGTTGCAGTCGTTGATGACCGGAAAACTATTCAACATTTTGTTGCGCTGTTCCGGGATATTACGATAAAGAAGAAGAATGAAGCAATTCTCAAACGTCAGGCCACCATTGATGCCCTGACCGGTCTGCCCAACCGGCAACTCTTCCTGGATCGTTTGTCACGGGCGTTGCTGCATAGTAAACGCTTAAAGGCTCGTTTTGCTCTGCTTTTTATTGATCTGGACAGGTTTAAAATTATTAATGATACACTGGGGCATGCGGCGGGTGACCAGTTGCTCCAGGAGGTATCAAAAAGAATTCAACAGGTTGTGCGTGAATCCGATACCGTTGCCCGGCTGGGGGGCGATGAGTTTACGGTTATTCTTAATAATATTTCAGTGAATGAGGATGCTGTCAAAGTGGCACAGCTTATTATTGATACCGCATCAGAACCTTTTGTGCTTAACGGACAGAAGGCATCGATCGGAGCCAGTATAGGCATCGCAGTATTTCCCGATGACGGAAGCGAGGCAACAGCTTTAATGAACAATGCCGATGGTGCAATGTATATGGCTAAACAGGCTGGCCGCAACAGATATTGTCTTTTTGGACAAAATTGTGGGGATGAAGTCGGGATACCCATTGGCAACAAATAGGGAGTTGGCTATTCTTTCATTAGGCTGATACTCAAATACCGTTCTCCGGTAGGGTAGCAAAGGTGCAGGGGCTTGAAAAGTTATATCTTTTGATATGGTGCAGTCAAGACTCGGCCAGTACAAAAGAAGCGGGTACAGGTATTAAATGTTGTTTTACAATGCTTGACTCTTGGTGTCTGTTTAACGGAAAGCGAATTCTGATCACTTCACTCTCACTTTTTACACATTGTCCTCAAGTTCACGTATAAAACCGAGACTATTACGGAGCGCTCCACGAATCCTGAACAGCTCTTTAGCACTGATATTCTTGACCTGGCTTGCCGTAATCTGAAAATTCTAATTATTTGTTGTAATGCAATATAGCAGTCATTGTTTGACTGCTGGTACAACTTGGAGGGCCAAATATTGATGCTTTGTCTCCATTGGACTCCTCTGGTTTATTTTTAGTTCCACAAAAATAATTTGGTCCGGCATGTCCATTGGGCAGATAATTATCTGCCGCATTCTCGACAGTTAATGTTTGACCACAATCAACAAATTCAAATTCAATTTTACCGCCGTAATAGCTGCCGGTTTGGCTTAACCAGGAATAGTGTAATTTGTGGGCTGCATGATAATTCAGTGTTACCCTTTCACTGGAGTTATATGGATCTGTAGCGCCGGTATTGGCTTCTACTGTTGCTTCCTCCGGTGCACTCGAGGCTTGGGTGCTGACTACAGCCGAAGTTACGGGAGCTGGGTCATCATCACCAGAGCCGGTGACGGAATCGACCATGTCGTCCCATGTGTTGCAGCCATTGAGCAGGACGGTAAGTGCAAACAGTAAAAATAATCTAGATACTTTTTCCACGGGTGACCTCGAAAGTTAAGTCTTTAGGGTGCCTTGAAAAATTAGCATTTTCGCCCCAAACCAAGGCGTGAGATAAATTTTACCGCAGGCATATAGTTAATATTCCGAGGATAAAATTTATCTCGCAACGAAGGGTTGGGCTGAAAAGGCAATTTTGCAAGGTAGCCTTTATTTTAAGGTGATGTGCTTTAGTGCTGATTGGTATCAGTACGCTAGCATTGTTTGTTGTTATTGTAAAATAGTATCAAATAAATTACTTCTGACCCGCTGGTACCGTGTCAATTGAGGACCATAAAATGTTGTGTCGTCAATCTGGCTCCATCGAGATAGATTTCAGCATCCCATCTACCGTGAATATCTCCCTTGTATGCACCACCGGTCATGATTTCTGTGATCATCCCGTTTTTGATGAGTTGCAGCCAGAAATAGGAGCGATGCCTAGGGGACTTTCTGGTCTTGGAGATGACATGTCTTGAGGTGTTGATGAGCTGGCCATCCGGGGATTTCCAAAAGGCTGACAGATGATGTTCTCCTGCCTCGAGTTCGTTAAAGTCCATGACAAGGAACACCCTTTCAGAAGGGAGAAACGAGTATCTCTCATGGAGAAATGTTCTCTCTCCGTACATTGTAATGTGTAATGAATGGGCTTGGTTCAGCTTCAGGCTCTGCCCTGTCAGAGCATTGTTCGGGAGAGGGGCGGTGGATATTTGCGGGGGCCTATCAAATAATACAGTACTTACAGATGATTGAATAATGAGAGGTGAAAGTTGAATCGTTATGGTCGACTCACCTTCATTGGGTCTACTGGCTCCTCGCTTCTGAAAAGAGAGCGTCAGCAAGTAATACACCAAGGAAATAAAAGTAATCGACAGGAGGATTACGACTGTTCGTTGTCCTGATATCATTTCCACGCTACATAGTTGAAACAATCTCCATTGTCAAGGCAAAAGAGTAACTAAACCACGGTAAATTAGTGTTAGCTTTCAACCTGTTGAAGAAGCACAAAAAAAAATCGTCATTTTTAAGTGGTCAAAAACTGCCCGAACGTTAAAGCTGAGTTTGCGCATTGTTTGAGTAACATTTTTTACATTTCCCCCTTTCAACAGGCCTACTGCAAATCTTCGTAATCGTGTTATATTTTCAGGGCCGTATCCTTTTGAGATCCTGCTTCGGTCTTCGTTATATATCCAGTCAATGATTTAATGGCAGCTATTTTCGATGCTCCAATGATCACGATTGTCCTGAAGAACTTGTTCGGCATTGGCTATGTCAGGAAATTTGCTTGTAAGACCATAAGCTATCTCCTGTGACTCCTTGCGCTTTTGATTTTTTTTTGGGTAGCATTGCTTGCTATTCACTCATCAAGCCGGTACTCAAATACCGTTCTCCCGTATCCGGCAGGACAGTAACGATTGTTTTGCCCTGATTTGCTTTGTCGACTGCCAGCTGCAGGGCTGCCCACATGGCCGCTCCCGATGATATCCCCACCAGTAGACCTTCCTGTTTGGCAAGCTGTCTGGAGGTCTCTATGGCATCACTATTTGTCACTGTAATGACCCGGTCAATCAGCTCTGTTTTTACTACTGCAGGGATAAAGCCAGCACCGATCCCTTGAATCTTGTGAGGGCCCGGTTTTCCTCCTGAAAGTACAGGGGAGTCTGCCGGTTCCACGGCCACTCCGATGATTTGCGGATTCTTTTCTTTCAATCCCTCCATTACCCCGGTGAATGTTCCACCTGTCCCAACTCCTGCTACGAAGATGTCAATTTTACCATCCGTGGCCTGCCATATCTCCTCGGCGGTGGTTCTTTTATGAATAGCGGGATTTGCAGGATTTTCAAACTGTCTGACCATAAAGCTGTTTGGGGTGTCCCGGTGGAGTTCTTCTGCCATTTCCATGGCTGCTTTCATTCCTCCTGCTGCGGGAGTTAAAACCAGTCTGGCTCCAAGATGTTTCAGGAGTGCTCTGCGTTCCAGGGACATGGATTCCGGCATGGTGAGGATCAGTGGCAGATTTTTTTCTGCGCAGACAAAGGCCAGTCCTAATCCGGTATTTCCTGAAGTCGCCTCGATGACGGTGCTACCCTCCGTGATCTGTCCGTTTTGTATGCCCGCATCAATCATGGCCAGGGCAATGCGATCCTTAACACTGCCCATGGGGTTTCGCGATTCCTGTTTCGCAAGAATTTTCGCGCAGCAGTGAGAGGAAATATTGGCCAGAGAGAGAAGTGGGGTGTTTCCTATGGTTTCAGTTGCGAACAAAGTCATGATGTTCCTCCTTTTCTTCCGGAATAGAGGAGCTCAGGACGTTTGAGTATAACTCTGGTGTCCGATGGCACGGATTCGGTGAGCCAAATATTTCCACCAACTACGGTTCGGGCTCCAATGATTGTGTCACCGCCAAGGATTGTGGTATTGGCGTAGATGATAACGTCGTCTTCGATAGTTGGATGGCGCTTTACGTCACGCAGCACTTTCCCGGCATCCTTGGGGAGGGAGAGGGCACCCAGAGTGACCCCCTGATATATACGTACGTTTGAGCCGATGATGCTTGTCTCACCTATTACAACACCCGTCCCATGATCAATAAAAAATCCGGGACCAATGCTTGCACCGGGGTGGATATCGATACCCGTCAGACTGTGAGCATGTTCGGTCATAATCCGTGGAATAATTGGAACTTTCAGCAGGTACAGTTCGTGGGCCATTCTGTAGATAGAGGTGGCAAGCAGGCCAGGATAACAGAAGATAACTTCATCGGTACTGGCTGTTGCAGGGTCCCCTGCAAGGGTTGCCCGGATATCCGTGGACAGCAGGGCAGAAATTCCCGGCAGGGTTTCAATAAATGACAGGGCCATACGATAGCCCCTGGTCTCGCAATGGGTGCAGGGGAGATTGGAACGCCTGCAATCATGGCGAATGGCCATGATGATTTCCCGGGATAAACGTTCGTAGAGCTCCGTGGTTTCTTTTCCGAGATAATATTCCAGATTGGAACCATGGAGCTTGGTTTTGGTGAAATAGCCGGGAAACAGTATTTGCCGCACTTGATATATGATGTCGATGATGGCGGTATGCGAGGGAATGGGAACTGCCCCCACATGATCAAAGCAGTCCTCCGTTTGCCAGGCGGCAACCAGTGTTTCCACCACTGGCGGCAGCTTGTCGTGAAGACCTCCAGTGTTGTGGGTCTCATGACCACAGTGTTTCGGGATGTGAATGTCGTCGCTTAGCATATCTTGCTGCCCCTGTATGTGGTTAATAATGGCCATGAACGTCCCCTAATGCTATTCTTTTTCAGGAATGGCCTTCTTCATCTCTTTTTTGACATCTTCTATTGCCTCGGTCAATGGCTTGCCGTTGTTCAGCTTTGCCTGTGGATTGATGACCAGCAGTTCATTCCAGGCGGCAATGGCCCCTTCAGGGTTATTAAAGTCATAGAGCAGGACAATGCCTTTATTGAGCCGTGATGGCTCATGTTTTTGATTGACTGAAAACGCTTTGTCGAAGGACTCAACGGCCTTTTCCGGCTGTTTGTTCCTTCTGTACATAACGCCAAGATCCGTCCAGACATCGGCATTGTTGGGGGCGAGTTCAAGGGAGCGGTTGTATGCCTTGATGGCTTTTTCTACCTTGTCGGAATCGTAGTAGAGGTGGCCGAGCTGAGTCCAGGCATTAGTGTTTGCGGGGTTTGCCGTGACTTCAGCCTCAAAACTGGTAATGGCCGCAGCAGTTTGCTTGTCTAATTGCTGACTATTATTTGGTGCCTGACCCTGTGTCTGGGGGGAGGTAGCAAGGGGTGAGGAGGGGGATAGTTTGTAGGCGGCAAATATGGCGCCACCAATAAAACCTGCAACAAACCCAATTAACAGGGCATAGATCAAGGTCTCTTTTTTAACCATATTGCTTTTTTCAGACATGGGCAGTTGTTCCTTTGTAATAGTGATGGTGAAGAGATCTAAAATAGTTAGCTATCAGGAAAAATATAGGCAGAATTCATTTTCTGTCAAATGTTAACTTTGTGGTATTTGGCTTGTGGGGGATTTCTGGAAAAGGAAACAGGTGCCTGAATATCTGTTTTATGCTATACAGGGTTGTTTTATCGGGCACACCTATTTTACCGGGTGCGCTCAATAAAAAAAAGGCGATATCCTGATTAATCAGAATATCGCCTTGAAAGTACTGGAGGCGGCGAGCGGATTTGAACCGCTGAATCATGGTTTTGCAGACCAGTGCCTTAGCCGCTTGGCTACGCCGCCGAATATGCCTGGATAGGCATAGAGCAACACTTTATACCACAGTTTGTGTTTTTAACAAGAGGAAAATGGCCATGGATATTGAAACACTGGTACAACGTAACAAGGATGACCTGGCTAGGCTGGAGCAGGACCTTGGGTATCGTTTTACCGACCTGCGCCTGTTGCAAAAAGCATTGATTCATTCATCCTTTGCTTTTGAACAGGCTCAGATTGATAAAAACAACGAAATTCTTGAATTTTTAGGTGACGCTGTGCTTGATCTTGTTATCGGGCATACCCTCTGTAAACGCTTTCCTGAGATGCGTGAAGGGGAACTCACCCGACTCAGGTCATCTCTTGTCAATGAGACCCATCTGGCGACCATGGCAAGAAACCTGCATCTTGGTGACTATCTCTGTCTTGGAAAGGGGGAGGACGCCTCCAATGGCCGTAATAAGTCATCTATTCTGTCCTGTGCCTACGAGGCAGTTATCGGGGCGATTCTTGAGGATAGCGATTACATAACGGTGGAAGCCATTGTCGGTAACTTTTTTGTGCCGGATATGGCAGGCAAAAAAGAAGAGCTGTTGATGGCAGATGCCAAAAGCCGATTGCAGGAGGCACTACAGGAGAAGTTTAACGAGGCGCCTTCCTATCGAATAGATCAGGAAGATGGCCCTTCGCATCAGAAGGTTTTTACTGTTTCCGTTCTTTTTAGAGAAGAACCACTCGGATGCGGAATCGGGAGCTCCAAAAAGGAAGCAGAGCAGCGAGCTGCGGCTCTAACCCTCGATACCCTTGATGATGTGATCCGGAAGTTTTCAAGATAGGCCTGCCATGCCCCTTGTTATTCCAATTTTTATTCCCCACCAGGGATGTCCTCAGCACTGCCTTTTTTGCAATCAGGTTTCCATAAGTGGAAAGACGTCGCAAAAGGTCGACGATGCTGTACTTGTCCATGACACCATAACTGAATGGCTTGGCTTTTCCCGGAAGCACGCCGAGGTTCAGGTTGCATTCTATGGTGGCTCATTCACGTGTCTGGCCAGAGAACGTCAGGAGGTGTTACTGGGTGCGGTGCAGCCGTTTCTGGAGAGAGGAGAGGTGGATTTTATCCGTCTTTCCACTCGTCCCGATTGTATGACCGGGGATATTTGTGAATTTTTGCTGAAGTCTGGTGTGACAATAGTGGAGATTGGGGTGCAGTCCCTGGATGATAGCGTCCTTGAGGCTGCATACCGTGGCCATAGTAGTGATGATTCTTTGCGGGCCATGGCAATTATACAGAAGGCTGGGCTCAGGCTTGGTGTTCAGCTTATGCCTGGTTTGCCGGGGGAAAATACGCTGTCATTTTTGGATGGCCTGCACCAGGTTATTGAATGCAGGCCTGATTTTGTGCGTCTTTATCCCACTCTTGTTATCAAAGGCTCCGGGTTGGCCGACGAGTACAACAGGGGACGTTATCGCCCCTTGAGCAAGAATCGGGCAATTGCTCTCTGTTGCATTGCCAGGGAGCGACTTGAAGATGCCGGAATACAAATCATGCGCATGGGACTGCAGGCATCAAAGACTCTGGAAGAGGAGCTGATTGCCGGTCCCTATCATCCCTCATTTGGTGAGTTTGTGGCTGCGCGCTGCTGGTTCAGGCGGGTTCGGCCATTGCTTGCTGGATGTCCTTCTGGAAAACAGCTTCATCTGCAAATTTCACACAGAGATGTCTCGGCATTTGTCGGCCCTAAACGGGCAAACATAAAACGATTGCAGCGACTGGGACTTGAATCGCGATTACAACTTACAACGGATAAAACCATGAAACGAGGCACAATGAACTATGTTATCAATTAATCATCTGGATATCCGTTTCGGAGACAAACATCTTTTTAAGGATCTTTCCATACAGGTAACCAATGGAAAACGCATCGGCTTGCTCGGTGTCAATGGTGCCGGGAAATCCACACTTCTTAAAATAATGGCAGGTGTCAATGAATGCGATGACGGTGTTCTCAACCGTTCAAAATATTTCACAGTGGCCTACCTTCCCCAGGAATCCAGTGCTCTTGTTTCAGGCCAGACCCTGTATCAGGAAGCAGAAAGTGCCTTTGCTGAATTGATCGCGCTGCAAAAGGAAGTTGATGGTATCAACGAGGATCTCGCCAGCGTGGATCCTCAATCGGAAGAATTTGTAAAAATGCTTGAGCGTCAGGGGGATATTCAGCATCGTCTGGAAGGCAGTGGTATCTATACCATGCGGGCCCGGATCGAAAAGATATTGCTTGGCCTTGGCTTTCATCAGACCGATATGGATAGGCCGGCATCGTCTTTTTCAGGTGGCTGGATCATGCGACTGATGCTTGCCAAGATGCTGCTTGCTGCCCCTTCACTGCTGCTGCTCGATGAACCCACTAATCATCTGGATTTGACCTCTTTGACCTGGGTGGAAGAATTTCTCCGCTCCTACAATGGTGCCATGGTGATCATTTCCCATGATAGAACCTTTCTTGACAAGGTGACCACCACCACATGGGAATTAAGCCTTGGAAAACTTTCGGTCTATAAGGGAAATTATTCCTACTACGAGAAGGAGAAGGTGGAGCGTAAGACCATCGAAAAAGCTGCCTACGATAACCAACAGGCGCAGATTAAGCAGAGTATGCAATTTGTGCAGCGCTTCCGTGCTAAATCCACTAAGGCGAAACAGGTACAGAGCCGGGTAAAACAGCTTGAAAAGATGGTTCTGCTTGAGATCGGTGATGAAGAACGGAAGATTCGGTTCAGTTTTCCCCCTGCTCCTGATTCGGGCAGGGATGTGCTAACCGTCGAGGATTTAAGTAAGAGTTTTGATGGAAACGATGTTCTTAAAAATGTCAGTTTTCAGTTTCAGCGCGGCGATAAGGTGGCAGTGGTTGGCGTGAACGGAGCCGGGAAATCCACTCTTGTAAAGATTATTGCCGGAGCCATACAGGCAGATTCAGGCAAGGTGAAGCCTGGTCATAATGTACAGCTTTCCTATTTCGGACAGCATCAGGCCCAGGAGCTGACACCAACGCTTACTGCACTGGAAACGCTGTCGCTGTCAGTTAAAGATATGACCATTACCCGAATACGTTCCCTGCTCGGGACCTTCCTGTTTCGGGGGGAGGAGGTGGATAAGAGGGTATCAGTTCTTTCCGGTGGGGAAAAAAGTCGTCTGGCGCTGGCAAAGATGATAGCATCTCCTGCCAACTGTATGCTCTTAGATGAGCCGACAAATCATCTGGATATTAGCTCTCAGGAGGTTCTGCAGGAGGCCATGTTACAGTACGACGGTTTTATCCTGGTTGTCTCCCATAATCGTTATTTTCTTGACAGTTTCGTCAATAAGGTGGCTGAGGTTAAGGATGGGCAGCTTACCGTGTATGAAGGAAATATAAGTGATTATTTGTTGAAAATTGAGATGGATGAAGCCCGGGACAGTGGACCTCGAAAACTATCCGGGGCAGTAGACACAGCCCTAAAACCAGAGGTGTCTGGAACACAGCTTTCCAAGAAAGAACAACGCAAGCAGGACGCCAAGATACGTCGGGAACAAAATAAAAAAGTGGGTCCCTGGAAGAAACAAGCTGAAGAAGCTGAGAAGATGGTGGGGAAACTGGAAGCTGAAAAAACAGATCTTGAGGCTCTCATGGCTGATCCTAAACTCTATCAGGATCAGGAATCCTGGGTGGCAACATCAGCTGATTACGATAAATGTGGACGCAGTCTTGAACGCTGGTATGAAAAGTGGGAAGCTGCGCAGGAAAATCTGGAAAGGCTTTCAGGATAGTGTCGCGGTTTTGTTATGTCCCTGTTGGTAAGGGATGTTGTGTGGGGATTGTTTTCTGTTCTTCTTTTTTGTTTGACCTCGGGAATGCCAGCAGGTAGGCTGAGATATAAGAAGGATGAAAATTTAATTGATATTTGGAGTCTTTTGAATGACCACTGTGCAGGAATTTTTTGATGAAAAAGTAAGGTTGCCCTCACCACCTGCAATTGCCCTGAAAATTCTGGAGGCTGTCCGCCAGGAAGAAAATTCTTTTGATGATCTGGCTCGGATTATCAAGTCCGATCCATCCCTTAGTGTACGTATTTTAAAGGTTGCCAATTCCTCTCTTTACGGGCTTAGTCAGCCCGTTGATTCCCTCGCTCAGGCCACTGCTCTTATTGGTACGGATTCATTAAAAAACATAGCACTCTCCTTTGTGATTGTTCAGGA
This sequence comes from uncultured Desulfocapsa sp., assembly GCA_964538055.1. GTDB lineage: Bacteria > Desulfobacterota > Desulfobulbia > Desulfobulbales > Desulfocapsaceae > Desulfocapsa. The sequence goes on from CAZIDU010000006.1 coordinate 33,932, forward strand.
ATTCCAGAATGCGCCCCAGGGCAGCTTTGATCTGGATTATTTTTGGCGACGTGCCATAACGGCCGCAGTGGCTGCCGATGTCCTGGGAAATGCGGTCGGTCACAAGGATCATGACTTATTTGTTACCGGGCTGTTGCAGGATATCGGTGTTCTGATCCTTTTTCTCTCCCATCCAAATAGTTATAGAGGTGTACTCGATAAAAAGCGTGTCAGTGGCGAGAAACTCAGCACAGCTGAGAAGGAACGGTTTGGCTGTGACCATGCAGAAGTTGGTCATTACCTGCTCAGTTCCTGGAATGTACCTGAATCTATCAGTGCGCCTATTCGTTGCCATCATACCGCAGTGGATGCTGGGGAAAAATTTTACGATTCAGCGATGCTTCTCGATTTGGCGGACAGGATTTCTTCCATATATCATAGTCTGCACAGCAATAAAAAATCCATTGAGGTGCATTCGGAGCTTGCTGAAACGTGGCACATGTCCGGGGAAAGAGTTGATGCGTTAATTGATATCATAGGTGAGCAATCAAGTGAGATGATGAGCTTATTTGCAATAGATCCTCAGAATATCAAACCTTTTTCTCAAATCATGCAGGAGGCGAATGAAGAACTGGGCGAATTGAATTTCTCCTATGAGCAGATTGTTCTGGACTTGAAACAGTCTAGACAAAATGCAGAACAACTTGCTGTGGAGTTGCAGCAGGCGAACGCCAGTCTTCGGAAACTTGCCTACCGGGATGGTCTGACCGGCCTTTATAACCACAGATATTTTCAGAAGGTCTTAGAGACTGAATTGGGACGGGCGGTTCGCTATAAACACCCTCTTTCTTTACTCATGATCGATATTGACTTTTTTAAGAAGGTCAATGACACCTTTGGGCATCCCGTGGGGGATGATATTCTGAAAGAGGTTAGTAATGTGCTTGTACAACTGGTGCGCAGTTGTGATGTTGTTTCCCGTTATGGCGGCGAAGAATTTGCTGTTGTCTTACCTGAAACAGGCAGTAAGGGGGCAAAAGTTCTGGCTCAGCGTCTGAGGAGAGGGGTTGAACAAAAGAAGGTTGTACATAATGGGCAGTCCACTTCCGTTACAATAAGTATTGGTCTGGCAGCCACTGATATGAGTGATGTAGAGTTGAGTCGTGTTGCCATGATAGAATGCAGTGATCAGGCACTTTATATGGCAAAGCAAAATGGACGAAACAGGGTGGAGTTGGGTGTTGTCTAAGTAGTATGTCTGTGAGCCCCTTTACATAAACGCAAAAAGGCCGTAATCCCGAATAGGATTACGGCCTTTTTTCTTTTTACATCCTGTTATGCAGGGATATGTTGCGTTAGAGGACAGTTTTTACAGCCTTTTTCAGGAAGGTCCGTATTGGTGTGAACCTTGGTGACAATATCAGCAACAGCTGATTTTGTGTCAGGATATATATTCCCCATGCCGATCTTATCAAGCAGGTGGGTTCGTTCCATAACAACCATAACTTGTCCTTTAACACCGGACATTGCAAAACCCAGTTTTGCTGCTCGAAGGCGGTCTACAATCATGGCAAGGGCTTCTTCGCCGGATGCATCCATATCATTAATACCACTGGCATCGAGTAGGATGTAACGAAGATCTGGATGCTCTGTTCTGAACCTGGCAACCTGTTCGTCGAGGTAGCTGGCATTAGCAAAAAAGAGGGCTCCGTCAAAACGAACAACAGAAATATGACGACAACCTTTGAGGCGATAGTGCTCAGCACTTTTCAGAACTTTGTCTTCATGCATGGAAAGTTCGGCTACAACCGGACGCATGGATTTGTAGAGGAAGACGCCCATGGAAAGAACAAATCCGACCATGATCCCCTTGTCAAGATGAGGGGCAAAGTAGAGGGTAACCAGAAAACTTAATACAGAAATAATTCCATCATACTTTTGCGCATGCCAGGCGTGGACAAAACCTTTAATATTGACAAGCCCGATAACTGCCATCATAATTACCGCAGCAAGGGTCGCCTGTGGGAGATGGTAGAGCAGGGGGGTAAAGAAGAGCAGGGTGATAACGACCATGACCGAGGTGACCACCGAGGATACGCCTGTAACAGCACCCGCTGCCAGGTTTACCGCAGAACGGGAGAAGGATCCGGAAACGGCATAACTGGAACCGAAAGACCCACAGATGTTTGCAAGTCCCTGGCCAATCAGTTCTTGATTAGCATCGATTTTCTGACCTGTTTTTGCAGCCATGGCTTTAGCAATGGCAATGGCTTCCATAAAACCCAGCAGGGAAATAATGATTGCTGTGGGCAGAAGCTTGAAAAAGGTTTTTACTGTGAGTTCGGGCATTGCAATTGTCGGCAGCCCCTTGGGAACTTTCCCGACGATAGCACCACCACCCATCATGGTTAATTCAGCAGTGTTCAGCTCTTTGTTTTTCACCTTGAGACGCCAGGTGTTACCATCTGTTTCTATTCCTGCCGGGATATTATCTTTTGGATAAAATGTGTAGTTTTCACCATCTTTTACTGCTTCAAATTTCATAAATCTGAGGTCTTTACGAAGGAGATGAGCCTCCTCTTTTGCGTGATCCATATGGTTGGTGAGTATTGCTATTTCACTCTCCATTTTGATCAGATCAACGGAAGGCCCGCCATGGCTTGCGTCTTTTTCTGCATTACGTAATTCGTCTGCAGCATTACCAAGACTGGCACGTTCTCCGCCATGTGTTTCTATAAGTGCTGTTGCTATGTTGAACTCGTGGATTTGTTCCGAAATACCAGGTGTCTGGATAGTAGAAACATCCACAGTTGTATCATTGTTAAACCCTGTGAAGTAGGAAATAAGGGTGGTGATAAGAACTGCCACCAACACATTTGGAACCCTTGGGGCGAATTTTTTCAACAGGGCCATGATGGTTACCGCTGAGACCGCATATATCAGGGTCGGCATATGCGTGTAATCCATGGCAGCCTGTGCCACCCGCATCATGGTTTCATAGTGGTGTGGGGCTTTGTCGACATATACGCCAAAGAATTTGGAAAACTGGGACGATGCAATGATGATAGCAGCTGCATTGGTGAAACCGTTGATTACTGGATGGGAGAGGAAGTTTACCACCATTCCCAAACGGAGCACACCAAGTGAGAACTGAAAGATACCGACAACAAGTGCAAGGACGATTGCGTAGGCGATAAATTCTGGAGATCCGGCAGTGGCCAGTGGCTCAAGAGAAGCGGCAGACATCAGTGATACAACAGCCACGGGCCCTGTACCAAGTTGACGACTGGAGCCAAATAGTGCGGCAACCATGGGAGGCAGGAATGCCGCATAAAGACCGTAGTACGCGGGAAGACCTGCAAGCTGTGCGTAGGCCATTGATTGGGGAATCAAGACCATGGCAACAGTAATACCGGCTATCAGGTCGAATTTGAATGTTTCCCCCTTGTACCCCTTAAACCAGAGTAGAAATGGAAAGATTTTTGCTAGAATCATGGTGTGTGACTCTTTTAAGTAGAGGATTAATCTGTGTGGACTCTAAAAAGAACGATCAATATGAAGAGACTGAATGGTGATTCAGTCGATTGTCTTGCCAATTGGTAGCGCTGAAGTTGCTATCCGTCAAGTATTTTTTACAACTTAGTTAAATTAAAAAATGATTTTCTTTAATTATTTGTAAACACTTGAAACTTCGAATAGTTGGGGTTTGTCTTGGACTGGATTGTAAATATTTGGAGGATAGGCTGAAAGAAAAAGGTACAAAAATTAGGACTTGCTAAGCATAAAAAAACCTTGCCTGATGGCTGGTTTTCAGAGTACTTTGTCATGCTTTGCAGACTATTTTTAAGCACGTTACAAATAGAGAACCCCTGGTAGACTTTTTATGAGTCTACCCGATAGGATAATTTTTTAAGAAACCATAAACAGTAACAGGTGAAAAAGTGACAGACAGTAATTCACTCTGGATGTCCGGGAACGAAGCCATTGCCATGGCTGCTTACGAGGCAGGAGTTAAAGTTGCCTCTGGCTATCCCGGTACACCATCGACCGAGATCATGGAGAATCTCTCCAAATATGAAGGCGTCTACACCGAATGGGCTCCCAACGAGAAGGTTGGTCTTGAGGTCGCAATTGGTGCTTCTTTTGCTGGAGTAAGGGCCTTTGCAACCATGAAGCATGTTGGTGTTAATGTGGCTGCAGATCCATTGTTTACTGCCTCATACACTGGTGTTCGAGGCGGTCTGGTAGTGATTACGGCCGATGACCCCGAGATGCATTCTTCTCAAAATGAGCAGGATAACCGCAATTATGCTTATGCGGCCAAACTTCCCATGATTGAGCCATCTGATCCTGCTGAAGCAAAAGAGTTATTAAAAGATTCTTTCGAACTGTCCGAAAAGTTTGATACCCCGGTTTTATTTCGTATAACCACCCGTGTCGCCCATGTGAAGGGTGTGCTCACTAAGGGTGACATGAGACAGTCTTCTGCAACCTGCGGGATTGAGAAGGCACCTGCTAAAATTGTTATGCTTCCCGGTAATGCCCGCAATCGTCGTAAAGTCGTTGAAGAACGTATGGCACAGCTCAGGGAAGTCGCAGAGAGTGATGCCTTTAATACGGTTGAGCCAGGGGATACTAAACGCGGTTTTATTACCGGTGGTGTTGCCTATCTCTACGTGAAAGAAGCATTTCCTGAGGCCACGGTTTTAAAGCTCGGTATGAGCTGGCCGCTTCCCGAAAAAAAGATCAAAGAGTTTGCAGCAAGTGTGGATGAGTTATTTGTTGTGGAAGAGCTTGATCCCTTCCTTGAACATCACATCAAGGCCATGGGCGTTGAGTGTCATGGTAAGGATCTTATTCCAAGTCAGGGCGAATTAAATACCGCCATTGTCCGGACCGCCATTGATCCGGATTCTGCCCCAGATCTTTATGCTCCTGCAGAACTTCCAATGCGGCCACCTAATATGTGTGCCGGTTGTCCACATCGCGGGGTGTTCTATAATCTCTCCAAGATGAAAGATATTTTCGTTTCAGGTGATATAGGGTGTTACACTCTGGGCTTTCTCCCACCACTTTCAGCCATGGATTCCTGCGTCTGTATGGGGGCTTCGGTAACGATTGCTCATGGTATGGCCAAGGCACTCGGTGATGAAGGAAAAGGAAAGCTGGTCGCTGTTATTGGTGATTCTACCTTTTGTCATACCGGTATCAACGGTTTGATGAATTCAGTTTACAATGATTCCAGAACGGTTCTTGTGATCCTTGATAACAGGATCACTGCAATGACCGGTCAGCAGAACAATCCGGCATCCGGGTGTAATATAAAGGGTGAGGCGGCAAATTCCATTGACCTTGAAGCTCTGTGTAAGGCAGTTGGCGTAAAACATGTGGAAACAGTTAATCCTCATGATATTGCTGCATGTAAAAAGGCTCTGAAAACTGCACTGGAACTTGATGAGATGGCTGTGGTTATCTCAAGAGCACCCTGTGTGTTGCTGCCTGAGATAAAAAATGCACCGCATAATCCCTATTCGACTAAAACTGAGAATTGTGCTGGGTGTATGGCCTGTGTTAAGCTTGGTTGTCCTGCCATCAGCTGGACAAATATTACGCCAGAAGAGGCTGTTGCCAAAGGCTATAAAGAAAAACAGAAGGGTTTTGCCGTGATCAATGAAGTACAGTGTAACGGTTGCGGTCAGTGTGCAACTCTGTGTAAATTTGAAGCAATTAACAGGAAGGGAGAATAAACAATGGCAGCAACAGGTAATATTCTTTTTTCCGGTGTGGGTGGGCAGGGTATTCTGCTTGCCAGTGAAGTGACAGCCTATGCCCTGCTTGCAGCGGGCTATGATGCCAAGAAAAGTGAAGTGCACGGGATGGCTCAGCGCGGCGGATCGGTTACGGCCCAGTTACGCTATGGCGATAAGGTGTACTCACCGCTCATTGAGCCCGGTAAGGCTGATATTCTAATCGCCTTTGAGATGATGGAAGCTGCACGCTATCTTCCCTATCTCCATAAAGAGAGTAAGGTGATTGTAAATACTCAGCAGATTAAACCCCCGAGTGTGGCCATGGGTCAGGTTCCTTATCCTGTAGATGTCTTAGACGTAATCATCTCGAAGGGAATCCAGGTTGTAAGCGTGGACGCCTTTGATATTGCCCGTGATGCGGGTGAGGTGAAGGCGGCAAATATTGTAATGGTTGGCGCTATGTCAGCCTTTTTGCCCATGGATGTTGCTGTATATGAAAATATTATCAACACCAGAATCCCCGAACGTTTCCGTGAAGTAAATATGAAAGCATTTGCCGCGGGCAGAACAATTACTGCCTGAGCAAAAATACTATTAAAGAGAGTTGGTCATGACACTATACTGGGAAGAAGAGATGGAAACCCTGCCGCGAGTCGGTCTGGAATCCATTCAGCTGAAACGCCTTCAGCATCTGGTGGCACGAGTATATAAGACGGTTGCCCCATATCGTGAAAAAATGGATGCTGCAGGGGTGAAACCTGAAGACATCCAGTCCCTTGCTGATCTCGTCAAGCTTCCATTTACTGTGAAGGAAGATCTGCGCGACAACTATCCCTTTGGACTCTTCACCGTCCCAATGGATCAGGTTGTTCGAGTGCATGCATCATCTGGGACCACGGGGAAACCAACGGTTGTTGGCTATACCAAGAAGGATATCGAAACCTGGTCAGGCCTTATGGCGCGGGCACTTACGATGGCTGGAGCAACAGCTAAGGATATGGTGCATAATGCCTACGGATATGGGCTCTTTACCGGTGGGCTTGGTGCTCATTACGGGATTGAGCGTCTCGGTGCCACGGTAATTCCAGTTTCCGGTGGAAATACCAAACGCCAGATTACCATTATGAAGGATTTTAAATCGAGCGTACTGCTTGCCACTCCTTCTTATGCTTTGAATCTTGCTGAAACCATGGAAGCACTTGATGTCGATCCAAAGTCTCTCTCGCTTCGGGTTGGTGTCTTTGGGGCAGAGCCCTGGAGTGAAAATATGCGTGATGAAGTTGAACGCAAATTAAACATCAAGGCAGTGGATATATATGGTCTTTCTGAAGTAATGGGACCTGGTGTTGCCATGCAGTGCCTTGAAGGCGAGAAGGGGTTGCATATTTTTGAGGACCATTTCCTTCCTGAAATTATCGATCCCGATACTGGTGAGGTTTTGCCTCCCGGTGAAAAGGGAGAACTGGTCTTTACCACACTCACTAAAGAAGCATTTCCCATTATCCGCTATCGTACCAAGGATATCTCCAGGTTGATGTACGATACCTGTAAATGCGGCCGGACACTGGTTCGCATGGAAAAGGTAACCGGGCGAACCGATGATATGCTGATTATTCGTGGTGTCAACGTCTTCCCATCCCAGATTGAGCATGTGTTAATGGGAACAGAGGGTGTCGAACCTCATTACCAGATTGTGGTGAATCGTGAAGGGAATATGGATACCATGGCCGTTGAGGTTGAGGTCAGCGAGGATATCTTCTCCGATGAAATTAAGGCTCTCGAAAATCTGACCAAACGTATTCAGATGGATATCAAGGATATGTTGGGTGTAACCTGCAGGGTGAAACTGGTCGAACCCAGAACGATCCAGCGTAGTGAAGGAAAGGCGCAACGGGTTATTGACAACCGAAAATTATAACTTTTCAAAGGATCTGACATGCGAGTAGAACAGATTGCAGTATTTTTAGAGAACAAATCAGGTCGTCTTGCCGAGATCACTGCCAAACTGGCAGAAGAAAATATCAATATTCGGGCTCTGTCCGTTGCTGATACTGCTGATTTTGGTATTCTGCGTCTCATCGTTGATAACGTTGAAAAGGCCAAAAGTACTTTGAAGTCCAATGGTTTTACTGTGGGTATCACCAATGTTATTGCCGTTGAAGTCGCCGATAAAACTGGTGGTCTTGCAGGTGTTTTGAAAACCATAGAAGAAGAAAAACTCAATGTTGAGTATATGTACGCATTTGTTAACAAAACAGGAGAGAATGCAGTACTGATCTTCCGTTTTGATGATATGGATAGGGCCATCGAGTCTTTGCAGCGTACCGGGTATACGATTTTGAGTGGTGAGGAGATTTGTGCATTGTGAGAAATGTACAATAAATAACTTGAACAAAGTAAGCTCCCGGAAGCGGGACTTCAGTCCCGCCGATTACGCTTTTGGGCGGGGCTAAAGCCCCACTTCCGGGGGAGTTGCAAATAAGGGTCTGTCTAAAACTATGTTCAAGTTATTTGTTTCCGGCTCCTAAGTGAGTGGAAGGTGAAAAGGCGGAAGGCTGGAAGAAGGCCTGGTCTGTAAGTTGTAAAAGAATCTGTTAGAAATCCATTAGTGTTAGTGTGGTCAATTGGCAGCGGCAACAAGCACTGTCGTACATTATTTAATTGGGGAAAAAGATGAAAAAATTTGCATCAAAACTTCTTATGGCAGTTGTGGCCGTTACTCTTTGTGTGGCGCCTGCTTTTGCTGAGACAATCAAAGTCGGAGCTATTCTTGCCGTCACCGGTGGTGCTTCTTTCCTTGGCGGCCCTGAGGCTCGCAGTATAGAAATGATGGTTGAAGAGATTAATGCCAAGGGTGGTATCAACGGCAAGATGATCGAACTCATTATTAAAGATTCTGCCGCAAGTCCTGAAAAAGCAATTTCTTTTGCCAAACAGCTTATTGAAGAAGACAAAGTTCTTGCAATCATTGGACCCTCCACTAGTGGCGAGACCATGAAGATCAAGAATATCTGTCAGCAGGCAAAGACCCCTCTGCTCTCCTGTGGAGCTGCCGAGGTTATCGTGAACCCCGTTGCTTCCTATGTCTTCAAAACTCCCCAGAAGGATTCTTTTGCTGTTAAAAAGATCTATATGGAAATGAATAAATTGGGCATTTCCAAGATTGCAGTCCTTGCTGGAAATACCGGGTTTGGAAAAGCTGGAAAGCAACAGCTCGTGGACATTGCCCCTGAGTTTGGTATCGAAATTGTTGAAGTTGAAGTCTATGACAAAAAATCCAATGATCTTTCTGCTGTAGTTGCCAAAATTAAGGCCAATAAAGACGTACAGGCTGTTGTTAACTGGTCAATCGTTCCAGCTCAAGCAATCGTTGCCAAGAACATGCGTCAGGCTGGTTGGGAAGTACCTCTTTTTCAGAGCCATGGTTTCGGAAATATCAAGTACGTACAAGCTGCAGGTGCTGCTGCTGAGGGAATCATCTTTCCCGCAGGACGTCTCCTGATTGCGGATTCCCTTGCCGATGATCATCCACAGAAGGCTCTGCTTATGGAATATAAGAAAAACTACGAAGCCCAATTTAACGAGCCAGCTTCCACCTTTGGTGGCCATGGCTACGATGCAATTACCATCCTTGAGGCAGCAGTAGCTGTTGCTGGAAATGATCGTGACAAGGTACGTGATGCAATTGAGAACCTGAAGAATTTTGCAGGAACCGGCGGTGTTTTCAACTTCTCCGCTGAAGATCATAATGGTCTTGATATCGATGCTTTCCAGATGATGACTGTTAAAGACGGAAAGTTTGTAGCCTATACCGGACAATAATCGGTTGTCAGTAACACTGTAGAAATGGCCGGACTGGAAGGAATTTTTCCAGTCCGGTTTTGCTAGTTATGCTACGCTGAAATCTTAAATCATAAGCCCGTAAAAAGGTTATTTTTGAGATGGCTAAGTAAAAAGCTCCATATGCGAGGCGCGCAAATCTTTATCATTACGGCGTACTAGGGTACGTTGTAATGATAAAAAATTTGTAGCAACGAAGCAGATGGAGAGTTTTTACGACGCCATTAAATTCCAAAGCTGTAAGCAATTCCAGGTACAGTATATTTGTGCAAGCGCCCTTACCCGCTATAGTTTTTTCTATGCGGGTAAGGGCGATCGTGCAAAGATGCTGTGTCTGGGATTGCTTGCCTGTTTCTAATGACTACTGAACTCTTCATCCAATATCTAATGGCAGGCGTAACCTATGGCAGTATCTATGCCATTGTCGCCATTGGATTCAATATCATATACAACACCACTGGCATAATCAATTTTGCCCAGGGTGAATTTGTTATGTTCGGGGGGATGATTGCTATCAGTCTCCTGCAGTTTATGCCTCTCCCCATGGCTATTGTTGGGGCCGTTTTGATCACTATGCTCATCGGGGCGTTGATTGAGGTCTGCTTTATTCGCTGGCTGAAATCTCCTTCGGTCCTGCGTATGATCATTATCACCATAGGTATTTCCATCCTCTCACGCGAAGCGGGCGTTCATATATGGGGAGAATCTATTCGTTCGTTGCCCTATTTCGTAGGCAATGAGATAAGCTCAATTTCCATATTCGGAGCTCGTATTTCCCCACAGGTCCTGTGGGTTGTTGCAGCTTCAGGACTTATGGTGATCGGTCTTGGTATTTTCTTTAAGACCACCTCCGTTGGCAGAGAGATGCGGGCCTGTGCCTCTAATCGTAAGGCCGCCACACTCTGTGGCATTAACACCCAGAATATGGTGACCCTCTCTTTTGTCCTTAGCGCAGGCATTGGGGCATTTGCCGGTTGTGTTATGTCTCCAATCACCTATAGCCAATATGACATGGGGACAGGACTTGCCATCAAGGGCTTTACCGTGGCCATCCTGGGTGGTCTTGGCAGTTCGGGCGGTGCGGTTGCTGCAGGGTTGCTCCTCGGCGTCATAGAGGCGTTTTCTGTCTCTGTTGTGCCCCTCGCTTTTCAGGATGCGATATCCATATCCATTCTTCTGATTATACTCTTTGTACGGCCTCAGGGGTTGTTTGGATCCAAAGAGGCTGCAGGACTGTCGGAGTTTTAAGAATATGAAAAAACTACTTTCTATTCTGCCACTCCTTGCCCTGGTTATAGGAGTCCATCTCCTGACCAGTGCCACGGATACCATGTATTATCTGACCCAGATGACCATGTCGGCCTATTATTCACTGCTTATCATCGGGTTGTGTGTACTTATGGGCTATGCCGGTCAGATTTCTCTTGGCCATGCCGGATTCTTTGCCATTGGTGGCTATCTCTCTGCAGCGCTTACTACCCATAGTCTCCTTCTATACCAGGATACAACTTTAGTCACATTGCTTGACTCTGCGGGTATGCTTATGTCTGGTCAGAGTCTCTATGGTGAGGCCCTGCTGGTAGTCTCCCCCTGGGCGGCGTGTGCAGTTGCAGTGTGTACTGCTGCAATTATTGCAGTGATTATCGGCATTCCGGTACTCAAGCTCAAAGGGCATTATCTAGCCATGGCCACGCTTGGCTTTGGGATTATAATATATCGGGTGGCATTGGCTTTGGAGTATTTTGGTGAGGCCGATGGCATCTCCGAGGTTCCCGCCTTTGTCCTTATTCCCGGCTTGAGTGTCAGTGGAAATTTTGGTGACAGAGTTGCCAATTACTATATTGCCTGGGGCTTACTCCTCGTTGGAATGGTTCTTCTCCTCAATCTTATTGATTCACGGGTGGGCAGGGCACTACGCGGTATTCATGGCTCCGATGAGGCAGCCGATGCCATGGGAGTGAATACCTCCCGCTTCAAGCTGCAGACCTTTGTCCTCTCGGCTGTTTTTGCAGCCATTGCCGGAGTGTTCCTTACCCATTATAATGGAGGCATCGGGCCATCTGAGGCCGGAGTTATGAAGTCAGTCCGCTATGTCGCCATAGTTGCCGTTGGTGGTATGGCCAATTTGTGGGGAGCCTTGCTGATGGGGATAGTCCTTAATTTCCTCTCACTGCGTGGCGTCTTTGGCTCCTATGATGATGCTGTCTTTGGAGTGATCCTGATTGTGATAATGCTCTTTGCTCCCAACGGAATTTTGAGTCTGAATATCCGTCATCGTTTGAAGCAGATCTTCAAGCGTGGCAAACAGGACAAGGAAGGGGAGGCATAGGTCATGGCACTCTTGGAAGTAAATCAGCTGAGCAAACGATTCGGCGGCCTTCTTGCTGTAAATGACGTCTCTTTTCAGGTGGAACCTGGACAGATTAAGGCAGTGATTGGACCCAATGGGGCTGGCAAAACAACTCTCTTCAACATGATTTCGGGGACTTTTCCTGCAACTTCAGGAACGGTATCTTTTCAGGGACGTGAACTCAAGAAGAAAAAGCCCTTTCAGGTGGCAACACTTGGCATGGCGAGAACATTTCAGAATATTAAAATGTTCAACGGTATGACAGCACTGGAAAATGTCATGGTGGGTCGTCATGTCCAGTCAAATGCCGGTTTTCTCTCTTCCATGTTTCGAATGCCCTGGACCTGGAAGGAGGAGAGGGATATACGTGAAAAATCTCTTGAACTGCTGGCGTTGCTTGAGATTGAGGAACATGCCGATACCGATGCCTCAAGCCTGGCTTTCGGGCAGCAGCGTGCCGTTGAACTTGCTCGTGCCCTCGCCCTGGAACCCACCCTGCTTCTCCTCGATGAACCTGCTGCCGGACTGAATATCTATGAAACAGCCGAAGTTGGACGGCTCATCACTAAAATTCGAGATCTCGGGGTCACGGTTCTTCTGGTGGAACATGATATGTCGCTGGTTATGGATATCTCCGATGAGATCGTGGTTCTCTGTTTTGGTGAAAAGATCGCCGAAGATATTCCCAAAAACATCCAGCAGGATCCAGAAGTGATTAAAATTTATCTGGGGGAAGAATAGGCTATGCTGAGAATTCGCAACCTGGCATCCGGATACGGAAAGATTAAGGTCTTGAAAAATATCTCCATGCACGTGGATCCTGGCGAAATTGTAACTATCCTTGGAGCCAATGGAGCAGGGAAGACAACGCTACTTTCTACCATAGCGGGACTTGTTAAGGCAAATTCCGGTGAGGCAGAGTTTAAGGGCACCAATATTTTGAAAATAAAGGCTGCCTCCATTCCAGGTTTAGGTTGCGTTATGGTCCCGGAGGGGAGACAGGTTTTTGCCACCATGACCGTGGAGGAAAACCTGCTGCTCGGCGGACATGTTATTCAGAAACAGGGCAAACAGGTCATGACCGAGCTCCTGGAACATCAGTATGAGCTTTTTCCCATTCTTCGTGATCGAAAGGATCAGCTCGCCGGAACATTGTCAGGTGGTGAGCAGCAGATGCTGGCCATGGGCCGGGCCCTGATGGCAAAGCCTTCACTTGTTATGATGGATGAACCGTCCACCGGTTTGGCTCCACTCATCGTCAAGGAAATCTTCCAGATTATTGTTCGTCTGCGAGATGAGGGGAACACCGTTCTTCTAGTGGAACAGAATGCGAAAGCAGCACTGGGTATTGCCGATCGCGGCTATGTCTTGGAGACTGGAAAGATTATTGTTCAGGGTCCTGCCGAGGATCTCCTAGCAAACAAGGATGTACAAAGAGCATATCTAGGCAGAGAGAAGTGAGTTGTCAGCAGTTAAATACTAATCAAAACCATTAAAAAAAACTATGTACTGGCAAGAAGATAAAGAATGTATGAATCGTGGTGAGCTGGAGCAACTTCAGCTTGAACGTCTCCAGTCCACTCTCTATCGAGTGGGGACGCATGTACCCTTCTATCGGCAGAAATTCAGTGAAATGAAGCTTGATTACGAGGGTTTTAACTCACTCGATGATATACGTAAACTGCCCTTTACCTACAAACAGGATCTGCGTGACAGCTACCCCTATGGACTGTTTGCGGTACCCCTGCGTGAGGTGGTTCGTCTCCATTCCTCGTCCGGTACTACTGGCCAGGCCACGGTGGTTGGCTACACCCAGAATGATATCAAAAACTGGTCCGATCTGGTTGCCCGTATTCTCTGTGCAGCAGGGCTTACCGCCGATGATGTAATCCAGATTGCCTTTGGCTACGGCCTCTTTACCGGTGGTTTTGGTCTTCATTATGGTGCTGAGCGTCTTGGGGCCTCTGTTATTCCAATTTCTGCAGGAAATACCAAGCGTCAAATCCAGATCATGCAGGATTTTAAGACCACTGCCCTTGTCTGTACTCCATCCTATGCTCTCAATATTGCCGATGTCCTCTTTGATATGGGGATCAATCCTGCGGGGCTTTCTTTGAAATTTGGTTTATTCGGGGCTGAACCCTGGTCCGAGGCCATGCGCCGTGAGATTAATACAAAACTAGGTATTCAGGCCACGGATAATTATGGCCTCTCGGAGGTTATGGGGCCTGGAGTTGCTGGGGAGTGCAGCGAATGTAATGGACTTCATCTCAATGAAGATCATTTTTATGTGGAAATCCTTGACCCGGAAACCCTGGAACCCGTCGAGCCGGGTGAGGTCGGGGAGCTTGTAATCACGACTCTTACCAAAGAGGCATTTCCCATGATTCGCTATAGAACGCGTGACCTGACCCGCTTTATGCCGGGGGCATGTCCCTGTGGTCGGACATTTAAAAGAATGCACCGAATACTTGGTCGTACCGATGATATGCTGATCATTAAGGGCGTCAATGTCTTTCCCACCCAGATCGAATCGATCCTTTTTAATATTGATGGGACGGAACCCCATTACCGCATTATTGTTGAACGGGAGAATCACCAGGATAGGGCTACGGTGCTGGTTGAGGTGAAGGAATCACTCTTCTCGGATCAGATGAGTAAACAGCGTGAATTGATCGATACCATAAGAAAGCAGCTCAGCTCAGAACTTGGAATTGGTGTTGCCGTAAAACTTGTTGAAGAAAAGACCCTGGAACGTTTTGAAGGTAAAGGCCAGCGGGTCATTGATAAGAGGGAAATATGAGTCGTTTTCAAGATAGAGCATTGGATAGTCTGCGGGATGTGTCGCTTGTGTGGGATTTTCAGCCGGGAGCAGATGCTTCAGTGTTGATTCGCATGGGGGGAACTCATGTGATCTGTGGCATAAGCGTTGAAGAAAAGGTTCCTCCTTTCTTAAAGGATACTGGGAAGGGCTGGATAACTGCCGAATACGGGATGCTGCCCTGTGCCACAAACTCACGCTATAGACGTGAAATTGGGGGACGATCCGGCAGAACCTATGAAATCCAGCGTCTCATCGGACGCAGCCTGCGGATGATGGTTGATTTGGGCACCATTGGTGAGCGAACTCTGCGAGTGGATTGTGATGTGTTAAATGCCGATGGTGGTACCCGTACTGCATCAATCACTGGCGGAGCACTTGCATTGCGCCATGCATTTCAAAATCTTGTCAGCAAAGGTAAACTTGCCGAGATGCCCAAATTGTTGCCCGTAGCTGCAATCTCCGTTGGTATTATTGATGGAGAAGCCTGTTTGGATCTTGATTATTCAGAAGATTCCAGTGCTGAAGTGGATGCTAATTTTGTTATGAGCGGGGATGGCCGCTGGATAGAGATTCAGTCCACTGCAGAAGGTGCACCCTTTAGTTCAGAGTCCTTTGTGGCCATGACCACTCTTGCTGAAAAAGGAATCCAGGAACTCTTTGAACTCTGGAAATAGATCGGTTGTAAAAAATTACCGGGAAGGTATTCGATGTATATATGCATAGATTTTGATGGAACTGTGGTCGACCATCGCTATCCCTATCTGGGCGATCCCGTACCGAGGGCAGTCGATTGGCTGCAGCGCTGGGCAGAACTTGGCGCCAAACTGATTTTGTTCACCATGCGTTCCGATGGCACTGACGGCCAGGATCTTTTACAGGATGCCGTTCAATATTTTGCAAAAAATGATATTCCCCTGTTCGGAATAAATCATAATCCCGATCAGGCATCGTGGACGAGCAGTCCCAAGGCTTACGGTCAAATTTATATCGATGATGCAGCTTTTGGTTGCCCGCTTATTCACCCACCTACCTTTAATAAGCCCTGTGTGGACTGGAAAGTGGTCGGGCCCGCTGTCGAAAAACAGTTAATGGAAGGCAGATAGTCTGCCCCCTTAGAAGGATTAGTGTGAGTATGTCGTTTTTCGGGGTAACGGATCTGTGGCTTTTTATTGTTGCCGGATTGATTTTAAACATCACTCCTGGGGCTGATCTACTCTATATAACAAACCGCAGTGCTGCCCAGGGAAAAAAAGCAGGAGTTGTGGCAGCACTTGGAATCGGTGCCGGGTGTGTCTTTCATGTAGTGGCCGCAGCTCTTGGCCTGTCCATGCTCCTGGTATCTTCCTCATTTGCCTTTAGTGTGGTTAAATACCTTGGTGCAGGGTATTTATTGTATCTAGGGATAAGCACCTTTCTCAGTCTTAAAAATATAAAAGAATCAGAGACTGTGGTGGTCCCAGTACTGACACTGCCAAAGATATTCAGACAGGCGGTACTTATAAATATTCTCAATCCCAAGGTAGCCCTTTTTTTTATGGCTCTTCTGCCGCAGTTTGTTTCTCCAGCCGCCACCTATCCTGCCTTGACCTTTTTGTTTCTTGGCGTGGTTTTTAATGTAAATGGCACGGTTGTTAATATTCTGTTCGCCCTTTTTACATCCGTCCTGGCAAAAAAACTTCGAGCTATATCTTTCCTCCCTCGGTTTCTTAAGTCACTTGTGGGAACCCTTTTTGTAGCCCTTGGGCTTCGTCTTGCTTTTTTAGAATAAAAAAAAGTAACTAGTCAGCCAATACCTGTTAGTTGGTACAACACAGTACTGTAACTATTTGGCAGGTAAACGCAGACTCCGTGCTCCAAATTTGTTCATTTCGGAGTCTTTGCTTACCCTGACATTCGAAGCATATTATTGCTATGTAAGAAGGTCAACATGGGCGTAGTCGTAAGGGGCTGCTGAATAGTCACAAAAAAAAACCCTTCCAAATAATCCTGGAAGGGTCGAGGGAGGGGAGAAGAAAAGCTATATGAAAAAAAATCAGCAGTTAACCGATTTGTAAAACAAGGGCGTGCAACATTTATACTGCAGCAGGCATTACATTTTGTTGTGATATTGTAAGTATTGTCCGTTGCAGTTCAAAAATCTCACCCGTAAGTTTTGCTATTTGATTTTTGTCTGGCCTGGATTTCTCTTGGAGAAGTCGTTGGGTTGCACGTCTAATTGCGAGTTCACGGCGTAAGAGTTTCATTCTGTTCCTCATAATCTAACAAGAGAGTAATGTTTCAATTTCTGTCTTTTATTACAGCAAAGGCTGTGCCAGAAATACATTAATCGGGTAACATGTTGATATTACAATGTGGTGTTGTGATGTTGTCCTGGTGAGACTGCTTTTGCCGGGGCTAAGATGGGTAGAAAATATACATTGTGTGTCAGGAGTGAGTAAATTGTATTCAGTTCTTGAGGGATCTACCTGCCTTCTTCCAGATCCAGCAGGAACTTCTTTACATCAAGTCCACCCGCATAGCCGGTTAACTTTCCTGACTTGCCGATTACCCTATGGCAGGGAACTACTATACCAATGGGATTGAGGCCATTGGTTCTGCCCACCGCCCGTACCGCTTTAGGATTCCCAATAAGTATAGCCTGTTCAGAATAGGAGCGTGTCTGACCATAGGGAATGCTTAAAAGAGCACGCCATGTTCGCTTCTGGAACTCCGTACCATCAAAGGTTATAGGGAGATTAAATTCAGTACGTTCTCCAGCAAAGTATTCCTGGAGCTGGATTCGTGTTGAATCTATGATCTCATTACTTTCACATTTGATATCGGCCACTGACTTGTGTACCTGCTCCCAGTTCGAGCTAAAGGTGATGGCTCTCAAATGGGTGTCGTCTGCGACGATATGAACAGGGCCTATCGGGGATGAAATCTGCTGGTAGTATGATGTCATGGCTTTCTATTTAGATAAGGTTGTGGCAAACGTATTCCAAATGTGATGGGTCATATAGGAACGGTTTGTTCTCCAGAGAGATTCATCAGCGAGCCCCTGGTCGAGAGCTCTTCGTATGATGAGGTCATTTTTTGGGAAAGCATCAGCATCACAGAAACAACGCATCAGTATCATTTCCGTGGTCCATGGCCCAATGCCTCTGATTGACAATAAAAGTTTTCTGGTTGTATTCAAATCCGAACTGTAGGAAAAATGAAGTTCTTTGTCGTGAACCATGGAAGATAAGACTCTGATTGCATTGGCTTTTGTTCGTGTGATCCCGATTGTTTCAACTTCTGCAGCGAGTAAGTCTGCAGGAGCTGGAAAGCTATAAAGAGTTTTTTGATCAAGCAGTGTACCAAATTGCTGAATAAGTTGGGCGAGCTTCAGAGTAGCCTGTTGAACAGAAATCAGTTGGCTCAAAATTATTGACACCGCTGTTTCAAAAGGATCAAAACTTCCAGGAACTCGTACACCAGCCTGTCTGGCCGGGAGGGTGTCGGGTAAATGGGCAGGGTTGTGGTCCACGTCAAAGAGTCTTCGCAGCTTAACCAGTAGTTGAGATACCTGGCCCAGCTCCACTCCCTTGAGATTTATCTGCAATGCATCCTGCTTTTTGTTGAAGGTGACTCGCAGGGTTGAGTATGATTGCTTATTGGGGATATATCGTTCATAGGCGTTGGACGTTACTTTTTCAATTCCGTGGGCTGCGTGTCTTTTTAAGTAGGCGAGAGTGGTTGCAAAATCATAGGGCTTTCGCACCAATAGATTCAAAGTGATTGTATCTTTTTTTGGTGGTTCAGTAACTTGTTTACTTCGAAATTTTGAGGGTGGCATCCGATAGGATGCTTTGAAGGCTTCATTAAAGCGACGGATGGAATTAAATCCCGCTGCAAAGGCTATTTCACCAATGGGGCTATCGGTTTCAAGAATAAGTTGTTTTGCCAAATGCAGTTTTCGGGTCTGGATAATTTCAATTGGAGATGCTCCCAGATATTCTTCGAAAACTCTTCTCAGGTGCCGTGGCGATATTCCAAGAGTGAGGGCGAGGGATTCTATACTTTGATTGCCAGCTATGTTTTCTTCGATTAATCGTAAGGCACTGGTGACGATATTTTTTCCTGTATCAATACTTTTGCAGCCTGGCGCTATATCAGGACGGCATCTGAGACATGCCCGATACCCGGCTTTTTCTGCAGCGCTTGGACTTTTATAGATAATAATGTTTTTAAATTTTGGCCTTGCCGGACAAACCGGTCTACAATAAATCTTTGTGGTGGTGACACCACAGTAAAAACGACCGTCATAGCGTGCGTCTCTGCGCTCGATGATCTGTCTGTAATCGGAATCGGTGAGTTGTTTCATAAGGCCATAGTAGCGTATCGGGTATTGAATAGCTGGCGGTTTTCGGACTTTACCGTGCAATTGTTTTGAACGAGTAGATTTTAGGGAGTGAAATCAATATGAAAAAAAGATGCAGCTGGTGCAGCGATGATCCATTGTACCAAAAATATCACGATAAGGAATGGGGAGTACCGCTTCATGATGAGCGTGAATTGTTCGAGTTTCTTTGTCTGGAAGGCGCTCAGGCCGGTTTGAGCTGGATCACAATCTTAAAAAAGAGAGAGAACTATCGCCTGGCCTTTGAGGATTTTGATGCTGAAAAAATAGCGCTATATGATGAAAGGAAAATCGCAGCACTTCTACAGGATAAAGGCATTGTACGCAATAAGTTGAAGGTCAATACATTTGTGAATAACGCCAGATCGTATCTTACAATGCTGGAAAAGGGTGAGACCCTGGATAATTTTCTCTGGGACTTTGTTGATGGCAATACCATTCAAAACAGCTGGAAGACACCTTCTGAAGTTCCACCATCCACTCCTCTGTCAGATATGCTTTGTAAGGAGCTTAAAAGACGTGGTTTTAAGTTTGTCGGGGGGACGATCTGCTATGCTTTTATGCAGGCGATTGGCATGGTAAATGACCACACGACGGATTGTTTTAGATACCAGGAGTTGAGATAAACACTATTTTTTATTGTCCATTTTTAGAGTCATGGCTATGGTATTAAAGGAGTCAGTTGATCGGAAAAAAATGTTTTTTCATGAATT
Source organism: uncultured Desulfocapsa sp. (assembly GCA_964538055.1). Classification (GTDB taxonomy): domain Bacteria; phylum Desulfobacterota; class Desulfobulbia; order Desulfobulbales; family Desulfocapsaceae; genus Desulfocapsa. Next base: position 53,772 of record CAZIDU010000006.1, read on the forward strand.
TTAAAGGTATTTTTGGATAATATTATATGCAGCAGGAAAAGAATAGTTCGCTAACTATGGTTCATAGCAGGGAAGGAAAGCTTGGTAAATGGTTGAGTGCTATTGCACTCTGTTGTTGTCTCTATGGAGTATTCCCTTGGACAGCGTTTGCAGCGCCCGTTGACAACCAGTCTTTTTCGGAATTCCTGGACTCTTTTTATTCCGAAGCGGCAAAGAAGGGTATTTTGCGCAGTACTTACGATCAGGCCCTTGCCGGTGTCACAGCACCAGATGCCACAATATTAAAAAAGGCAGAATATCAGCCGGAATTTACCACCGAGATTTGGGATTATCTAGATTCTCGGGTGAACCCCAGGTCCATTGATGACGGGAACATCATGGCTGGAGTGTACGGAGATCTTCTGCACCGGGTTGAGTCAAAATACGGCGTGGACGCCTCTGTGATACTAGCTATCTGGTCCATGGAAACCAGCTATGGCGCAGCTCTTCTGCGTACGTCACGGCTCTATTATGTCCCGCGATCGCTTGCCACTCTTGCCTATGCAGACAAACGGCGTCAGAAGTTTGCCCGCTCTCAGCTCGTAGCAGCACTTGAAATAGTCCAGGCAGGAGATGTCAGCCTTGAGCAGTTAACCGGTTCCTGGGCAGGGGCCATGGGCCATACCCAGTTTATCCCAACCAGTTTTCTGGCCTATGGTGTGGATATGGATGGCGATGGGCGCAGGGATATCTGGAATTCTATTCCCGATGCATTGGCAACTGCTGCTAATCTGCTTTACTCCAATAAATGGCGCAGCGGAAAACCCTGGGGCTACGAGGTTATCGTTCCGGCAAACGGAGCGCAGCTGCAAGGAGAGACAAAAACTCTGGCTCAGTGGCAGAAGGCGGGGTTCAGGCGTCCTGTTGGTGCAGCTTTTCAGGATCTGCAGGAGAAGGCTGAGTTAAAGATGATCGGAGGTGATGCTGGCCCCGGTTTTTTACTGCTTAAAAACTTTTTTGTTCTGAAACGCTATAATAATTCCGATTTTTATGCATTAGCCGTGGGCTTGCTGGCAGATCGACTGGCTGGTAAAAAGGGACTTGAGCAGGCTTGGCCCAGACCTGCAGGCTCTCTTTCTGTTGAAGAAAAATTTGAAATGCAGGAGTTGCTTAAGAAAAAAGGTTTCTACGCCGGGGGGATTGATGGTCACCTTGGCACCAATACTCAAAAGGGAATTCAGAAATTTCAGCGCAAATCAGGCCTTAATCCTGACGGTGAGCCGACCCGGGGTATTCTCAAGGCACTTCGTCTTTAAGGCCACCTTAAATATATTATTTAATAAATTTATCAAAGCAACGGGGCCTTGGTCTCATTGCTACATTTTATGACAGAAGAAACAGTAAACTGTCATGTTGCTGTTATCCTGATTCCCACAGATTCTGCGGAAGAGGCAAAATTATGATATATAATTTGCTATCAACACCTTTAAAAATGTGAATCCTTCACGGCAACAAGAGATTAGGGATTTTTCTTTGGGGGGGGGGCGCTAGATTGAACCTTAGAGCATTCAATGCCACGCTCCATTCTCAATACCATTGGCACTATCAAGAAACTCGGTCACCCATTCTCAGTTATGAGCATTAGAGCAAAATTCCTTCTCACAATTTTATGCATCACCATCTGCCTCATTGCAATTTTCTACACCGTTATTTCCCGTATAGTCCATGACAATTTTGATCAACTGGAAAAAAAGATGGTGATTGAAAGCCTTAAACGGGTACAGGTAACACTCTCATCTCAGGCTCAGGCTCTGAGTGCCCTAGCCCAGTATTGGGCGAGTAACGATGCCACCTCTGCTTTTGTGAATAATCACGATAAAAAATACATAGCAAGGAATATCATTCAAGACCCTTTGAACAACAGGGCAAATATCGATTTACTCCTCATATTAAACACTGAAGAAAGCCTTCTCCTGGGAGTCGTTTTTGATAAAAGAAACCACAAAGCGAAGGACATTGATCCTCAATTCCTCCATTCAATTATCAACCACGATAATTTTTTAAAGTACATGCATGACAATACCGGAAAGAGTGGCATTATTCAGTTTGGTGATAGATATCTTAACATTACAATCAGCCCCATTCTTGACAGCAAAGGCAAAGGACCTGTTCACGGCACCTTGGTTATGGGACGTATCCTGGATACAGAAGGAATTGCACAGCTCCAAAAGCTCACACTGACCTCAGTAAACTTATACCCAGTGAACGACATCAGCTCCGAAGCAGTAGCTCCCCTATCTGCGCTCCTTTCCTCTGAGAGTCCGTACCATATTACTGCCTATTCCGATAAGATTGTTAAGGGATATACTTTTCTAGATGATCTTTCAGGGAATGCGGTTCTTCTGCTCGGCATTGCCATCGAAAGAGGGGGACATCAGCAAGGTGATAAGACGATTTTTTTCCTCCTGTATGCAATTATTTTTATAAGCCTGGTTTTTGGACTGGTTTTCTTTTTTTTCATTGATATCATTATATCAAGACGTTTATCTGCTATGATCACAGCTATTAATACGATAGAGAAAAGTTCTGATCACGGGCTACGTATCGAGCAACCTCTCTTGGAAGATGATCTCGGCAAATTAACAATATCTATAAATCATATGTTGGATGCAAATGAAGCACTTGAGGAATATAAATTAAAGAACGAAAAGCTGGAAGCACTGGCAACTTTTGCCGCAGGGGCAACCCATGAACTGGCAACACCACTTGCCACCATTGCTATTGCCTCCAGTGAGATACTCCATGATATAGAAGAGAACGCCATAATTGAAGAAGACCTCCATGACGATATGCTCCTCATTCGTAACCAGGTAAACAAATGCAAGGATCTTCTCTACCAGTTAGCAGCTGGTGCAGGAGAACATATGGGAGAGGAGCTTGTATCTTTTTCAATCCAAGATCTGATCGATGAGAGCCTGACCATCTTTACTCTATCTACAATTCAACAAATTAAAGTATCGATTCAAATTGCTGACCATATTCTCACCATGCCCTTTCTGAGCCTGCGAAGAGTACTTCGTGGAATTTTAAAGAACAGCCTTGATGCATCAAAACCTGGAAAACCTATTTTCCTTTCCTGTAAAGAAAATCACACTCACCTTATTTTTGAGGTCATGGATCAGGGGGAAGGTATGGATGAACATACCCTGAGACATGCTGTTGATCCATTTTTCACCACAAAACCCCCAGGAAAGGGCACAGGATTAGGGCTTTACCTTGCCCAGTCCCTAACGGGTAGGTTCAACGGAAAACTCCAGATCACCTCCTCACCCTCTACTGGAACGACGGTCACTTTAAGTTTTGCAAAGGAGAACATATATGTCGGACTCAGATAACATTCTATTAGTTGATGATGAATCGTTTTTTAGAGAACGCCTGGCCAAGGCCTTTGACAAACGAGGATTCACAGTGTATCAGGCCGCCAATTATGATGAAGCCCTCGTCATGATCGAGAGACATCGACCTGCCATGGCTGTCGTTGACTTGAAAATGCCGGGGAAATCCGGGCTGGAAGTCGTTCGTGATGGACTAAAGATCTACAAGGAGATGAAAATCGTAGTACTAACCGGCTATGGCAGCATAATGACAGCCACAAATGCTATCCGGCTTGGCGCATACAGCTATCTCCCGAAACCAGTGGATGTTGGTGGTATTCTCAATGCATTTGTCCGAGAACCAAATCTGGATATAACCATCGAAGAAGAGGACCTTACGCCACCATCTCTTGCAAGGACAGAATGGGAACACATTAACCGGGTGTTATCGGACTGCAACAGTAATATTTCAGAAACAGCAAAACGCCTAGGTATCCACCGTCGTACCTTACAAAGAAAACTCTTTAAATACCCTCCTCAAAAGTAGGGGTGTTTTGTAGGAGAACGTTGATTCAGTCTCATGATAAGCGAAAAATTTCACCATAGATGTATGGAGACTCCTCAATAATTTCTGTCCTTTCAGGAAATGTCCGATTCTTTTAGGCACAAGCATATGCACTATGCAGCATTCGTGCAAATGCGCCGCTAATCCGTCAGGAAAACCCTCAAGATGAAAGCTAACCAGTAGGTATCACAAGGTTACAGTGAGCTGGGTCTCGATAAGTGTTGGCCAGCTTTTCAAGATATTTGATGTCCCAATCACATATCTTGCACATTCTAAATCTTTATTCCATCATTTATTGTGATCCCACTCAACAGTGCGACAATTTGCCACATTGTGGTATGTTACGTTTCTGTAGTAAATAAAGAACTTATGCAGTGTGTTCTCAAAAGATCATAACTGTGGCGCCATGGTTGCAATAAGCGGCTGATAATATGTATGAATGTATGTGTCGTGCTGGGAAAAAACAGAAAAAACAACTTTTGTTAGCAAGCCTCAAACACACAGTCACAACAATATTGGAGTAGCGGAAATGAGTATCTTTTCAATTATACGCAGGAGAAGGTTAGGATCGCCCAAGCTCATAAGGAATTACATGGCCGCTATACTGAGCATAATATGGTGCGGTTCGGCACAGGGCGCAATCCTGGGATTCTGTGCCGATTGCCACACGATGCACAACAGCCAGAACAATGCTGCTATGAACTTCGATGGTTCCACCACTCCCAATGAAAATCTTACCAGAGGAGACTGCTATGGCTGCCATGCCCAAGGTGGTGATAGCTCAATTGCCTCCTTTGGCTCTTCTCGTATTCCCCAGGTGCTTCACAGCGGTGCAACCGATTTGGCTGGGGGAAACTTTGGCTATATCAACAATGTTAAAGGAAGCGGTGCAGCAGATAATAAAGGGCATAATATAGGGGCTCTGACCGGCACCGATGGTGTTTTGTATGGCCCTCCCGGTGGGATTGTCCAATCCTTTCATGACAACGGCTATGTTGTCAATACAGACAACCTCTCTTGTGCTGGCACAAACGGTTGTCATGGATACAGGTACGCTGGGAGTTCATACTCGGAAGGTATCAAAGGGGCTCATCACAAGAACGTGGATGGCCAAATGAACCTGCCCAGTGATCCAGCCACCAGTTATCGTTTTCTTATGGGGGTTAAGGGCCTTGAGGACAAAGACTGGGAGCAAAATCCCAGTGCAACAACCCACAACGAATATTTCAGTTTGTCGAGTCCTGTGCAACTCGGTTGCAGCAGTGCCCTAAGTTGCCATGGCAGTGGTGGTGTGCAAGCCCCTGATGGTACGATGAGTCAATTCTGTGCCACCTGTCATGGTAATTTTCATACCGTGGCGACTAACAGGTCAGATGGGATTGGTACCATAGCTACCTCTCCATTTATCCGTCATCCCACAGATTTATCATTACCGGCAACTGGGGAGTATTCCGGCTATACGATCTACAACCTGAGTGCCCCTGTGGCTCGTCTCACTGTCCCCCTCAATTCAAACAATTTGGTGTCACCGGGAAGTGATACAGTAATGTGTCTTTCCTGCCATGTAGCCCATGCGAGTGATTTTGCATCCATGCTACGCTGGGATTATTCCACTATGATTGCTGGAAATGGAGGGGCAGCAGGCAATACTGGTTGTTTTGTATGTCACACCACTAAAGATTAATGCAATGGGTTACAATTCTGCTTTCAACTTGATAATTCCACTCAACTTTTAGTCTTGGACCAGGCCTCCTGAACATATAAAGGGTGTCGAGATATATTATTGTGTCTTCCCTTATAGTTGCTGCTATCAGTACAATAAGGAAAGGAAAGTAATAGTTTCGACACCCTTTTCTATTATGGAATAAAATAAACGCTTCTTTTTATTTTGTTGAAGACCAATTTATCAACAAAAACTATAGCTTCCCTGCAAGAGAATGTTCAAAAAAAAGAATCGAATGACCTTTGATACCAATCTGCAATGTCGAGAAAACGAAAAACGCGTTAAATAGCAGTATGGGAATTTTGGCAAATGAAAATATTCCTTCAGTCTCATTGATAACAAAATATTTCACCATAGACGAATCGAGACTCCTCAATAACTTCTGTCCTTTCAGGAAATGTCATATTCTTTTAGGCACAAGTATTTGCACTATTCAGTGTACGGGCATCGGCACCAATAAGTCGTCATGCTGACCCCAAGTTAAAGCTAACCAGTAGGTACCACAACGTTACGGTGCGACAATTTACCACATTGATAAGTCGTATCTTTGTAGTAGGTAAAGACAGTATGAAAATGGTATACAGTGTATGTTCACAATACATAACTGTGGTGCCATGGTTACAATGAGCAGTCGAAAATCATACACAAATAAATACGTTATACTGACGAAAAAGAGGAAAAAAATACTTTTGTTAGCAAGCATCAAAGACGAGAAGTACACAGCCTCCTTATCTCCTGGCAACTGCATAGCTTTCCTGCTTAACCACCTATGGTGCAATTCAAGCACACAGTCACAACAATATTGGAGCTACGAAAATGAGTATGTTTTCAATTATACAAAGTAGAAGGTTGGGTTCACCCAAGCTCATAAGGATTTGCATGGCCGGTCTACTGAGCGTAATTTGGTGCGGTTCAGCACAGGCGGCAATCCTGGGATCCTGTGCCGATTGCCACACTATGCATAACAGCCAGAACAATGCTGCCATGAACTTCGATGGTTCCACCACTCCCAATGAGAATCTAACCAGAGGAGATTGTTATGGCTGCCACGCCCAAGGTGGCGCAAGCTCAATCGTCACCTTTGGTTCTTCTCGTATTCCCCAAGTGCTTCATAGCGGTGCAACCGATTTGGCCGGTGGAAACTTTTGGTATATAGAAAACGGAATCGGTCCAGCAGATAGTAAAGGGCATAATATAGGGGACCTGACCGGCATCGACGCTGTGCTGTATGGTCCTCCCGGCGGACTTAACATATTTACTCATAACGACGGAGGGAATGTCAATACAAACAACCTCTCTTGTGCCGGCACAAACGGTTGTCATGGATACAGGCTCAGTAGAGGAGATTCTAGAGAAGGTATCACAGGGGCTCATCACAAGAACGCAAATGGCCAAATAAACCTGCCCACTGACCCAGGCAGCAGTTATCGTTTTCTTATGGGGGTTAAGGGCTTTGAGGACAACGACTGGGAGCAAAATCCCAGTGCGTCAACCCACAACGAATATTTCAGTGTGGCAAGTCCTGTGAAACTCGGTTGTGCCATAAGTTGCCATGGCGATGGTGGCGTACAGCCTCCTGATGGCACAATGAGTCAATTCTGTGCCACCTGTCATGGTAACTTCCATACCTTGGAGGTTGGCCAGTCAGATGGGATTGGCACCGATGCCACATCTCCATTCATCCGTCATCCCACAGATTTATCATTACCGACAACTGGTGAGTACGCCGACTATAAGCTTTACAACCTAAGTGCCCCTGTAGGTCGCCTCACTGTCCCGGCCAATTCCAGCAATGTGGTGTCACCGGGAAGCGATACAGTAATGTGTCTTTCCTGCCATGTAGCCCATGCCAGTAATTTTGCATCCATGTTACGCTGGGATTATACTACTATAATAGCGGGAAATGGTGGGGCAGCCAGTAATACTGGTTGCTTTGTATGTCACACCACTAAAGATTAATACAATGGATACAATCCTGCTTTCAACTTAATAATACCCAACTGTTAGTCTTGGGCTGGGCCTCCTAAACACAAACGGTGTCGAAATATATTATGTTTCCCCTCCCTATCGTTGCTGTTATCAGTGCAATAAGGAAAGGAATAGTTTCGACACCCTTTTCTATTATGGAATACAATAAATTCTTCTTTTTATTTTATCGAAAACCAACTTATCAACAAACACAATAGGTAGAAGTGGTTCCCTTTGTTTAAACAGTGTTCTTTGTTTTTTTAGTGAACTCTCTGCAGAACTACTATCCGGGTAATTCCCTTTTTCACTCATGTTACCCGGTATCTTCTGTTTCCAGAGCATTCTCTGGAAGTTTCTGCTGCAAAAAAACTGACTTCCGTAGGGTTTTCGACCATTGCTTGTAGGGAAACCCTACTTTTGTTAGTTGTGGATATGGCGTAATATATAAAATATTATCTCTTTCCAATACCTGTTGTCCGGTTTCCCATTGAAATCCGATACGGTTTGTCCTGTTCATTATTATTTGAAGACGAATGGTTGAGATGAGCTGCTGGAAATGAGAACTAGGGAAGATGGGATTTGGATGGAGTATCAAAAAAGGAGAGAGGCGTGAGGGTGAGTGAAATGATATGGGACAATGGTCAGCAGGGACGGGTAAGAGGAGCAGGAAAAGGATTTAAATGTCTGTCTACATTGCTGGCAGTATGTTTGTTGACGTTGCTGCCCTGGACCGGTGAAGTAATGGCTGAGAAAAAGGCGGCTGTTAAAGAAATTATTATTGTTTCCCCTCCCAATGGAGCTTTTATTACCGAAAAAACAGCTTTTCTTGCCGGTCATGTGACCGGGGCAAAGCTGGAGAGTGTCATAATTAGCGGTGTGGGAGTTAGAGAAGCAAAGGGAAAACTTCCCGTAACGGATAATACCTTTGGTGCACTGGTTACATTCAAAAAAGGAGTCAACACCCTGAATATTTCAGGCGGCGGGATAAGCAAACAGATAAAGATTTTTTATACTGCCGGAGATAAACTACCAAAAGGATTTAAGCCGCCTAAAGGGTTTAAGCGATTTTATATTCATGCTAAGGCCACCCCCATGAAGTGTACTGAGTGTCATCGAAAACGCCGTGGTAAAATCGATTATAAACGTATCGTCCCTGCCCGATCCAACTGTACCACAGGCAACTGTCATCCAAAAATGGGTAAAGATGTTGCGGTCCACGGGCCGGTAGGTGCTGGTGTTTGTATATCCTGTCATAACCCGCATGGTTCTTCTGAACCAATGCAGATGGAACGGACCGGTCAGGAACTTTGCCTGGTCTGTCATGAGGCCAAGAGAAAAGAATTTGACCAGGAGGTCATCCATCCGCCAGTGGAAGAGGGATGCGTTGACTGTCATGATCCGCATCAATCTCCCATGCGCTTTCAGTTACGTGGCGATGGTAAAATGCTCTCCAGTCTCTGTTTTAACTGTCATGAAAAGGAAATTTTCACCCAAAAACATCAACATGGTCCTGTTGGTTCCGGTGATTGTATAGCCTGCCATTTCCCACATGCTTCTGCCAACGAGAAGCTACTCATCGCTCCTCTGAAAGAGGGGAAGCTCTGTTTTGAGTGCCATGAAGGCGTAAAAGATCAGTTGGCTATGAAAAACACCCATGATCCGGTGCTTGAGGACTGTGGCATCTGTCATGACCCCCATAGTTCCGAGACCAAATTTCAGCTGGTTGCTTCCCCCAAGAAGCTCTGTAAAAGTTGCCATCTTGAAATATCTCCCGAAGTTTATAAAGCAATCAATACTGCCAAGGTACAGCATGAACCGGTTGCAAAAGGGGAGTGTACAAAATGCCATTTGCCGCATGGTTCAGAAGTTGCATCTCTGCTTAATGGTAAGGGAATCAACCTGTGCGGGACCTGTCATGAAGATCTTGGCTATGACATTGCTGAGAGTAAAAACCTGCATGGTCCTGTTCAAACCGGTAGTTGTAATGAGTGTCACAACGTACATGGGTCAGATTTTAGTCGCCTCCTGATACGGCAATTTCCCGAAGAATTTTATACTGCCTATAAAACGAAAAAATATGATCTCTGCTTTGGTTGCCACAACAAGGACATTGCCACCAAAAAATTCACAACCAAGCTGACCAACTTTCGTGATGGGGACTATAACCTCCATCATTTTCATGTAAACCGGATAAAGGGTCGTAGTTGTATTGCATGTCATGATCCCCACGCAAGTGTTCAGGATAAACATGTTCGTTATGAGGTGCCGTTTGGCAGCTGGTCGTACCCCATTGAGCTCACTGCGACCAAGACCGGTGGTGGGTGTGTAGTTGGGTGTCATGCACCAAAGAAATATGACAGGGTTAAAGCGGTAAGCAAACCAAGCAAATAAAATGATGATCTTCAGAAATGGGACAGGGCTTGACTCTGTGAGGTGGGAGAATTGATTAACAGTCTGACGGAGTGCTCTTTATGAACAAGGCGAGAATACTGTATAGTTGTCAAAGGATCAATTCTCTTCTACTCATCCTGTTTATATCAGGTTTTTTTGTTGTCAGTGGAACTGGCAGAGCAGAATCCTTTCCTTTTCGTTCTCTGGACGTAGGTAAACCCATACCTGATGTACCCCTTGCCGGTTATAAAAATGAGTCTGGTACCTCCATCGGGAATCAGGCTGGAAAGCCATTGCTCCTTGTCTTCTGGGGCGGTGACCTCGAAGCAAAAAAGAAACGGACCGTCAAGGTATTAAAAGTTGTAAAGGAACTTTTTCCTTATCTTAAAGAAAATGGCGTTACTCTTTTGGTGGTTAATGTTCAAAATGATGCAGACAGTGTAGTTAAAGAAGTCATGGGAACAGCTGAACTCTCCACCCCGCTGTATGTGGATCCCTCTCGTACTGTCTATGAAAAGTTTGGGTTGTATGTCCTACCGTCCATGTTGCTGGTCGATGCCAAAGGTACTGTTAGCGGCGGGGTTGGCTACTCCAAGGATATAGCACAGCGTCTTCGCGGAGAGGTTGATATAATGCTAGGCCTGAAGACTCAGAAAGAACTGGAGGCCGAACTTAATCCCAAGATGAAGGAGACTCCGAAAGAGGAGAAGCTCGCACTGCGCCATATGCAAATGGGCATCGTCATGAACAATAAAGGAATGCCAGATACTGCTCAACGAGAATTTCAGGATGCCTTGAAACTCAATCCATCCCTGCATGAAGCCAGAATTAAATTGGGTTGCCTTCACCTTGAAAATGGTGCCCTTGATGATGCTATCAAAGAGCTTGAAGCCGGTATTGAGGGCAAACCTGATTCCTTAGAAGCAGAAATATGCCTGGCCAGGGTGAGTGCTGAGATGGGCGAAATTGACGAGGCTGTTATGGACCTCAAAACCTTATTGTTTAAAAATAGTAGAAATTCCGACTTACAGTATACCGTTGGGAGACTACTGGAAAAACAGAAAAAGTACGAGGAAGCGGCAATATCATATCGTAAGGCCTACGACCTCTTACAGCGCGCAACCGCACTCCACGAATAGAAAGGAGCCATTCCCCCCCCCCCGGTAAATCCGGGGGGAAATGGCCTAAGCACCAAGCACCCCTCTCCACTGATACCCTCCACCAACACTTCATAGTTAGAACAAACCAGAACCTGATTACCACTTAAGCTCACGTAAATGCTTAGCAAAATTATTAACAATTGCTGAAAGTCCTGGTATTAGCCAATATCAGCTATAATGAGCCAGTAGAATCAACATGCACTCTAGAGACATTTATGCACATAAAATCGGTTCGTTACCGAATCGACTCAAAATCCACCTGAGTTTGAGTGGTAATCAAGAACCAGAAAGTGCCACCGTTTCAGCTCTTAACCATTGTATCTTTTAAGAAGACCATCCAATGGATAGTTAAAGTGAGCTGAGGAACGGCTAAAGGTGGCCTAAAGGTAGATCGGTTCTGGAAGAAAGATACCCTCTTCCTGTTCTTCAAGTTCTGGGACTACTGGTTCTTCTTCATCTGGAATGACAGGACTCTGATCTTTCTGAGGAGCGAGAGATGTTGGAAATGAGTACTCAAATCTAATATCAAGGATCTGGACACGCTGATTAAAAAGATCAGCAACTATCAGATTTCCTTTCTTGTTTAAAGCTAGTGCAGTAGGATATTGAAACCAGCCAGGTCCTGCCCCCAATCCTCCAAATTCGTGCATAAACTTTCCTCCAAGATCAAAAATCAGAACAGTGTGTCGCATATAATCAACTACATATAATGCCTTTTTTTTTTCATCAACGACCAGACCCTTAGGACGGCTCATCTTACCAGTTGAGCCACCTTTCTGACCAAAGGAGAACAAAAACTCTTCACTCTGAGTATAGACATAGATCTTGCTGGTTTCTTCACTAAGGATATAAAGATGCCCAGATGAATCAGTTGTAACATCAGCAATCTGCACCGGCTGCAGTTCTTGGTTAATGGCTATCGTCCCCTCTTCTTGAACTGAAGGAAGAAGTCCAGGGGGAAGCAGATCCCTCATATCCATGATATCTTCTTCCTGCTCTTTTTCAATTTGATCCACATTTTGCCAACCTGCCAGTTCAGTTGGCAGTTCAACTTCGTCATCACGCTTCCCGGAATTTTCAGTAAAAACTATGTCCTTCGGTTTCAACCAGTGAGAAAATTTTCCTTCATTATCTAGAACCAGAACCCCACGTGTATTAAGGCCGGTCACGTACATGTTGCCTGTCAATCCAATAATCATTTTTTGAGGGATAAAGTTTTCTGCTTCAGGCATTGAGGACAAGAAAATTTGTTCTTCTGGAAAAAAAGCGGGGTTAAATCTAGTAATTCGGGGAGGAGTGTCTGCAGAGTTGGACTGACACAAGTAAATGTTGCTCGATTTATCAATATGTACTCCTCGCGGAGAATCACCACTTCTGCCTTTGCCCAATGATACAATAGGGAAGAAATTAGAGCTATACACAATCACCTTACCATCACCACCACCTACTACATAGATCTCATCCATCTCATCGTCATATGTAACAGATGATGGGTAGCGAAGTTTTTCTCCAATCTCATCAGTGTCGAGAATAGCAACTACTTCAAAGTCAACTTGTCCTTCCTTTTCTATTGCGGCAAAAGAAGCTGTACAGGTAAGAAAACCATTGGCGACAGGCATGAGGAGAAGGAGGAATAAAAAAGACTTAGTCATCATTATGACACATGCTGCACACATGTCCTCCTAATACATCTCCAATCAGAAGATAACGGAAGTTAGACCCGTGAGGATTGTGGCAACTGGTACAAGAAAGTTTTCTTTCATTTCTGCGAGGATCACTTTTATCTTTCAGAGGATGGTTCCCGACAGGATGCCCCTTCTCTTTATTAGCCAGACCTAAATGGCAACTAACACATAACTCATTGATCGGTTTGTAGAGTTGGAAACGATTGTTAGTGGCATGGGGACTGTGGCAGGCCACACAACCTCCCCCATTAATAATACCATGATTGTTGAAACCTAAAGCGCCTTTAATAGTATTTTTTTTGTCTCTATGGCAACCAATACAGAGATCAGCTTTACCATCTGCCCAGAGTTGGAACTTGTATGAATCACCGTGAGGATCATGACAGATGGTACAATCACCGGTGCCTACAGGACCATGAACATGATCCATATTTTTAATTTTCATTTTATTTAGGTGACACTGGAAACACACTTCATCAACCCTTCCGGTTAGCATGGTTATGTGGGTATTTCCTGTTCCCTTTCTATGGCAACTCATACAATAAATATTGGCAGCTGGTCCGTGCAGCCACTTATTTTCGTTATGAAGTTTCCGATGACAAGAAAAGCAGACCGGTGAATAATCAGCATTCTTTTTCAAACGGGCTGTATCTAAACCAGCATCTTTCGGTAACTCCTCGCTATGACAGAGAGCACATTCTTTGGGGATCACAGTTGTGCGGTGAAAGAGAAAAGCGTTTGGATCCTCAAAGTCTATATTAAGCAGAGTCCTTACCGGTATGTAGCGAATTTTTAATTCCTGTTCTTCTTGATTAAGAACAAAGGTATTATCACCTTTTTTTAAAGGAAGAGTATAATGGATATAGGTAACACCATTTTTTTCATAGCTCACCGTAGCGTCTATAACATGATCTTCGCCATCCCTGTTTTGGGCTGTAGCCACCCGTAAAGAAGCTAATTCTTTTGTGTTTGTAACTTTTAGGACTAGAGTGGTCTGGGGACGCCTTCTCTGAATCACGATTTGTTTATCTGATACAGGAGAAAGGATGATGGCTGTCAATCCTGAATCTGCCCAAAAAGGGATAAGACAAAGGCAGATTAAAACAGGCCGAATAATACGGATAAATCTTCGGTAATGTGTAGATGACATCTGGTCAAGTTCCTAAAATACCTCGCCGCTAAGTGGCAGGAGGTGGGATTAATTATAGTATTTTTTGGGCATTGTAAAAACTTTTCAGCTGTCACATTACAGAAAACAATCTGTTATCATGCCATACGCTGCTACAAGGGAGACGATCGACAATCGTCATGCTTCGCCCAGAACCAGTTGTACTGAGCCATCGGAAAGTTTCAGTTCTTGCGGGAGACTTTTCTTTGTAAACACTAAGAGTACGGGATACAGTGAAGTTTACCGAGTCTGTTCTCCTACTATCTTGTTGGTTTCCAATTGTTCCAAGGCGTGTTGAAGATCTTCAATACGACTCACCATAGGACTATTTACAGTCACATCATCCATTGTTTCAATGAGGATCAGCAGGGCCTCTTTACTTTTTTGCACCCGGTCATGGATTTCCGTGGTTGTTTTATTCACTTCAGTCGCAAGATCGGTGAGCACATCACCCTCTCGAAGTGTAATGCGTGCAGTGAGATCTCCTTCTTGGATAGATTTAAGTCCCTGCTCGATACGAAAAATTGGTCCAGCAATTTTCTGTGGGAGAAACAACGCCAAAACGACACCACCGATGAGACTTACTGCACTACCTGCCAACACTACAGGTAGGAGAAGATCACTGACCCTTCGTATCTTTATATGAGCATCAAAAAAGGAGCTCGTAATCTCATTTCGAGCATAAAAATAAAGGATCAAAGCGGCAACCAGAGAGCTGAGGATAATTACTCCGAGAATTCTAGTATAAAGCCACTTCTGAAAATATTTCTTTACACCCAGATTTAACTTCTTTCTTTTATAGCGGGGCATTTTTTCTCCTGATAGATCGTGAGTAATTTTAAATTTTAAAAACTGCACATGTATAATGAATCGTAACTATTCAGCGAGGCACTATATTACCCCAATTTCTGAGCTGAATAGCAACCATGAATCAACCATAACTTTTGTGACAACCGACACAGAGCTCCTGTTTGCTAGATGCTTTAATTCTGGCTACATTTTTAGAAGCATGACTGTCATGGCAGGTCATGCAATGCATTTTTCCATTTTCCAAAACTGAATAATTATCAGGAAAGGTCATGCCTGGTTTTGGGCCAACATTGATAGGATGACTGTATTCTGACTGATATTCTGTATGGCACACCAAGCAAGACGTTATATTCATTTCAAAGCTGCTTTTGAAGGAGACGTGGGTCTCAGAAAATGCCTTGTTGTCTGTATCAGTGGGTGACATGGTGACTGCTGGACGTGCATTTTCATCGTATCCAATACTAATAGAAGTCTTTTGATTTGCAGTGATACTAATGAAATATTGATCCTCCACGGCCCATAGTTCACGAGTTAGTTCTTTATCTGAGGATGACTGGCTGGGGAGGCGAGAAGTCTTATCTGGAGGATTAATCAGCGCAGTTTCTTCAGCGGAAAAAGTCGCTGGCGGGGAAACAGTTTTATTACCGTGTACATCTGTGGACATAACGGAATAATTGTATGTATTTCCGATGTTTATGGGGGATAGAGTGACTTCGTGGTCAGTTCTGAACTGCTGGTCAACGTTACTTTTTTGGTTTAATTTTCCAATACCAAAAAGGACCTGCGCATTCGCAGGTTTGTCTGTTTGCCAGCTTATTGACGCTGAATTAAGGACACCGCGTTTTATCCCAAGAAATACAACTTCAGAAACATGTGGGGTCTGGTCAACATCAGTAAGTTTCGGGAGTTGTTCAAGGGGCGGTAGGGTGAATGATTTTATTTTAGATTTTCCGTTTTTGTCACTTATCTTCACAAAAAGCTTATCGTTTACTGCTGTTGCAGGAACCAAGAAAAAATGGGTCCTGGCAGCGTTAAAATGTTTTTGAAACCAAGTAATTTTAATCTTGCCTGAATTCAAGTGATAAGTGCATAGCCCATTATTTTTTGGACATTAACGC
>CAZIDU010000007.1:0-65766 GCA_964538055.1 uncultured Desulfocapsa sp.
TCTTTTGAATTGGGATCGTGTCCCCCGATTCCGGATAAATATTGTGCCGTTCAATTGCATGGTGAATAGTTACCAAATAACAAAACTATTTTCCTAATTTTTGTTTTTTCTTCCAGGTAACCAGATACAAGTTTTCGACTTTAGTTCGAGCCCAGGGCGTCTTGCGTAAAAATTTAAGACTGGACTTCACGGAAGGATTACTGTTGAAGCACTTAATTGTGATCCATTTTCCCAACTTATCCCAGCCATACCACTCAACCAGACTGATCATCATTTTTTCCAAAGTTACCCCATGCAGTGGGTTGTTAGCTTGTTGTTCACCCACGAGAAGAGACCAGAGAATAGAAATAGCCGGGTACCTTGGCTTCAAAGGTCATTTCAACCTTTGAAAAGGGATGCAGGATTCTAAGGGAAGCGGCATGAAGGGTTAATCGTTTAATATTTTTGTCTTTTCCGCCATATTTCTTATCGCCGGCCACAGGATGTCCCTTTTCGGCAAAATGGACCCGGATCTGATTTTTCCGACCGGTCAGCAGGTCCACCTCAAGCAGGCTATAGTTTGCTGATTCCTGCAAAACCTTATACCCGGTTTTCGCAAGCTTTCCTTTTTCAGGATCTTTTACAGAGTACATTTTATGGATACTGTTCTCTGCAAGATAAGACGTAATAATCCCCTCTTTCTCCGTTACTATCCCGTTAATTACAGCATAGTAAGTTTTTGAGAAAGTTTGCCACTGGTCCTGAAGAAAACGTTTTGCCTGTTCATTTTTTGCAAAAACAATGACTCCGGAGGTATCCTTATCGAGACGATGGACGATAAAGATCCGATTATTTGATTTCTTATTCCCCTTTCGAACGTAGTCTGTAAGCCTATAATAGGCTGTATTTTCTTCATCTTTTCCATCGCTTACCGTAAGGAGGCCATGTCTTTTATTCACAACCAGGATATCATGATCCTCGTAGAGAATAGGCAGGTCTTTTGGCTGAAATCGTTTAGGAGTGCTTTTAAATTTTTTTCTGTTTTGCAAGATAGTCACATCTGTTTTTATGCTTTTCAAGGCTACCATGGAGGCGGAGTGGCTTTACGACGAGTTCCTTTCGCAGAAAATCCTGCTAAAAGTCTATCGAGTTGATTAGCAAAAGTCCGCCGATCACCTTTGTTCAGTACCGGAGGACCACCAGTTTCGACACCATCGGCCCTCAAATTCTCCATGAAATCCCTCATGCTGAGCCGTGATCCTATATTATCAAGACTATACAATTCACCACGTGGATTCAGGGCATGGCCCCCTTTTTCGACAACATCTGCTGCGAGAGGAATATCTGCGGTAATCACCAGATCACCTGGATCAAGCCTTTTTACGATTTCCTTGTCAGCCACATCCGGACCCGAGGCTACCTGCACAAAGAGCAGGTATGGCGAGGCAGGAATGCGCAGTACCTGATTTGCAACAAAGGTGGTTTGTACTCCGGTTCGCTCTGCGGCTTTAAACAAAATCTCTTTAATCACCACAGGACAGGCATCTGCATCGACCCACACTCTCATCTTACGGAGCCGTCGTCAGGTAACACTCTTTTCCCCTGCTTCTGCAAATGCTTCTGAAACAGGCGATACTTCCATTGCCCTAACGGGACAGATGGGAACACAAAGCGAACAGCCTGTACACTTATCGGCATCAAACATCACCTCCATGGAGGGCCGTTTAATATACAATGCGCCCACTGGACAGATACCGGTGCAAGCTCCACACTGGAAGCATTTATCTTCATCCCTGTTAATAGCAGCAGCAAGACGTTCCGCCTTTACCCCAAAAGATTTCAGATAATCAAGGCCTTTTTTGACCTTCTCCTCCGGCCCTTTAAGCTCCAGTATCATTACCCCTTCACGCTGAGGAAGAATATCTGCCTTTAAGATGTTAAATTCAACATCATACTGCTTTACCAGCTGGTAAATAATGGGCTCACTGCTGGTTTCTTTTGGAAATCGTAATATATAAATTCGAGTTGCCATTCCATACCTCTATCTGTTTGACTAATGATTTTCTTAGACATTTAGTGCTTTATGCCGGCTTACCGCTCATCACCGGTGCTATCTCGCTTGTTACTTTCTTCATCAAATCTCCAAGGGGAGCATCGGAGTCCAATTCCAACACCTGTTCCGTTTCTGTCACTGGTTGGAAACGTTCTTTCTGGGATAGATAAATTTTCCAGTTCCCATCCGATACAGCATCAGGATCTGATGCTCGTATATCTAAACGTTTCCGTACCACTTTTTCCGAGCAAAAACAGTGTACAAAAACAATTCGGACCTGATTTCCAAAAAGTTTTCGTAACAAATCCCGTTCCTCCCGCGCTTGATAGGATCCATCAAGCACGACGCAGGCCTTTTTATTGGCATTAAAATGATGTGCGGCATGTTCAATTAACGCATCGTAGGTTCGCCTGCTGAACTCAGGGGTGTAAATCCCATGGTCTACTTCTTCCTTCTGATCAGCCTCTGGAGAAAGCCCAGCCAACTCCTTACGAACTCTATCCGAGTTATAATAGGGCATATTATAATGGTTTGCCCAGGCGGAAGCAAGATAGCTTTTCCCCGTGGCAACCATCCCAAAAAAAACCACCAGAAGATTTTCAGGCTGTGGCATACTGTTCTGCGAGAAAAAAATGCTTTTTCGCTTGCTCTATCAAGGCAGCCGTAGCTTCTTCATCCACTACAGGATCACTTGCTGTAAACAGGGCAATTTTGGCACGAACATAGGTACGGTAACACTTATAAAAATTCAGCATCCCCATAAGCTCAGAATCTCCAGATTTTGCAACAAATTGATCGATAAAATAATTTGAGAGCTCAGTTTCTCCATGAAAATCCAGGTCCATTGCCAAGAAAGCGACATCCGCTGCCACATCTGTATAACGGAACCGTTCATTAAACTCGATGCAATCGAAGATATAAACAGGATCCGAGAGACAAATGTTTGCCGAATGCATATCACCGTGACAGTCCCTGATTTTACCAGCATCTATCCGCGACTGGAAGCGATCCTTATGACTTAAAAATTCTTTCGAATAACTAACAATTGCATCAAACTGAGCTCTGGTTACAGCTCCCTGATCCACAAAGTTTTCGGTTTGTTCAAAATTTTCAAGAACATTCACCGCAACGGAGTCAGCCCTACCAAATTCCTGAATTTCCTTATCTCCTGCAGCCGCCTCATAAAAAGGAACCAACTGGTCGATGATATCGTCAAGATTGGCCTTGGTCAGCTCGCCCCTTGCCATCACTCGCCCCATCATCTGTCCTTCGATCATTCTTGACATTCGAATTCCATACTCCACAACCTCACCACTGCCATTGAGACAAAAACTGTCCCCGTCCCTATTGATAGTGACCAGCTCTTCATACAGGTCGGGACAGAGTCTGCGGTTGAGTTGCAGCTCCTGTTCACAGTAATACTTTCGCTTCTCAAGGGTGGAAAAATTCAAAAAACCGAAATCGACGGGTTTTTTCCATTTATAGACAAAGTCTCCGGCAAGCAAAACAAAAGAAATATGGGTCTGCACTAGTCTGATATCGGCAGCGGCGTGTGGATAACTGTTTTCCTGCTGCAAATATTGGATATAAGAGGGAAGCTTCACATCACTCATTCAAAAACTCCTAAAAATATAAATTATCTTTACGAAACTTTACCTTAGTTTATTATAGTGATACCTTAAACTTTTCAACTTCAACTTTCCACTTTAAAGTAGCGTCCATGAATCAAGACAGTATACAAAAACTCCTCACTGGCGTGCAGCAGGGCGATTGCTCAGTCGAACAGGCCTTGCATAAGCTTCGCCATATGCCTGGACAATTCATCAAAGATGCCTGTATCGACCACCATCGAAGCCTCAGAACCGGAATCCCTGAAGTCATCTACGGAGAATCGAAAACCGCCGAGCAAATCATTGCCATTGCAGAAACATTTCTGCAGCAACACTCTCTGTTTCTAGCCACCCGTGTTGATCCAGAAAAAGCGAAGCTGATCACAAATGCCTTACCGGAAATCACCTATCACTGCCAGGCGAGAATGCTCTCCTGCAATCTGCAGGACCCAAATCCTCGGTATACACGCGGAAATATTGTTATCCTCTGCGCCGGGACTTCGGATATTCCGGTGGCAGAAGAGGCAAAAGTCACAGCCCTGGCCCTGGGTAATCCTGTCACCACGCATTATGATGCAGGCGTTGCAGGGCTTCATCGCCTCTTCAGCCAACAAGAAGCCATAGCAGCCGCATCTGTCATCATTGTGGTGGCCGGAATGGAAGGGGCTCTCCCCAGTGTGGTTAGTGGAATGTGTAGTTGCCCTGTTGTGGCGGTACCCACATCAATAGGCTACGGAACCAGTTTCGGTGGAATCAGCGCACTTCTGGGGATGCTCAACAGTTGCGCCCCTGGCCTTGCTGTGGTGAATATTGACAACGGATTCGGGGCGGCCTGTCATGCCTCTGCCATTAATAGAAAAAATGGTTCTGAAACCTTGCAAGATTCAGGCAGTACAGTATAATCTTTTAACTTTTATCCAAATAAATTACCTTCAAAAATCTACTAGTAGCATTTTTTCTTTTAGGAACCTTAATGAATACATCACTTAAGCTGAAACTCACTGCGCTCATTTTTATAATAGCACTCTCCATCGTAACCATTATTCCATCATTTTACAGTTCCACCCCGGACTGGTGGAAAAAATACATGGCACCGGAAGGATTACGGCTTGGTCTGGATCTCCAGGGTGGTATGCATCTTGTCCTTAAGGTTAATCTGGATAAGGCTGAAGAAGACTCTCTTGAACTTGCAGCCAATGAGCTCAAAGATCTCCTGAAGGAGCAAGGTATTAGTGCAGTACGGACAAAATCAGAAACAGGCGTAGTTCTTTTCACCCTGCCAAACTCCAGTGCTATCGATACGGTTAACCAAGTGGTCAAGGACAGCTTCCCTGAAATAAATATAAAGGTGGATGCCAAAGAAGGCTCATTTCCTAAAATTACCGTAACGCTTCAGGATAGTGAAATAGAATTTATCCGTACTCACGCTGTGGAACAGTCTCTCGAGATTATAAGAAACAGAATCGATCAGTTTGGTGTAGCCGAACCGGTTATTATCCGGCAGGGTGAGGCAGAAATAGTCATCCAGCTCCCCGGTGTTAAAGACCCTAAACGTGCCCTGAAACTTCTTGGTGAAACCGCCCAGCTTGAATTTAAAAGAGTTGCCGATGCAGCCGGAATCAATATAGGACTCCTGGCAGAAGAATCACGCACAGCGGGACAATGGGACGGCACCTGGTCCAGCCATGAAGAACTGGCCAAGCTTAACCAGGCCCTGCAAAACAGATTACCTGAAAATACCAGGATATATATAGAAAAAGAAGTAGATGCCACCACCGGTAAAGAGCTTATTCGCCCCATACTCCTTGATCAGCAAATCCTGATGACAGGAGAAATGGTCAAGAATGCCCAGGTGCGAATATCAAATCAATTTAACGAGCCCTATGTCTCCATTGATTTTACTTCAAAGGGCGGCAGAGTCTTTGCCAATCTCACCGAAGAAAATGTGGGGAAACGAATGGCCATTGTCCTCGATGATGTGGTTCGCTCTGCTCCAGTCATTCGTGAGAAAATCCTTGGCGGATCCGCCCAGATCAGCGGAAGCTTCAGTCATGAAGAGGCTGCCGATCTTGCCATTGTCCTTCGTGTCGGCGCTCTGCCCGCGCCCGTTGATATCATCCAGAACATGACGGTAGGTGCAAGTCTTGGGCAGGATTCCATTGACAAGGGAATGACCTCGGGTATCTTTGGCGCCCTGATCGTTCTGGTCTTTATGGCCATGTATTACAGGCTCTCAGGTCTCATTGCCAACACAGCTCTTGTATTAAATATATTCTTTCTCTTCACCGGACTTGCCGTACTCAATGCAACACTGACCCTTCCCGGTATCGCCGGTATCATCCTCTCCATCGGAATGGCCGTAGATGCCAATGTTCTTATCTTTGAACGAATGCGTGAGGAGTACAGTCTCGGAAAATCCGTCAAATCCAGTGTGGATGGTGGCTTCGGCAAAGCCTTCTTGACCATTGTCGATTCCCAGGTAACAACACTCATCACTGCCATGGCCCTGTTTATGTTTGGAACCGGTCCTATTAAAGGTTTTGCAATCACCCTTTCACTTGGTATTATTTTCAACCTTTTCACTGCCCTCTTTTGCTCCAGATTAATCTTTGACACCCTGTACTCCTTCCGATCTTTAAAGAAGTTGAATTTCATGCAATTTGTGAAAAAGCCAAATCTGAACTTTATGGGAATACGCAATATCACCTTTGGACTCTCTGGAGTTCTTGTAGCCGTGGGTCTCTTTGCCTTTATTCAGATAGCAAGGGGTAATGCCAATATGGGTGTTGATTTCTCCGGTGGTTCTTTACTTCAGTACAAGGCTACTGCCGATTTTACCATGGACGAAGTACGAACGGTTTTTGAAGCCAACGACTTAAGGAATGCCAACCTCCAGGAAGTTGAGGGTGAACACCGCCTGATTGTCAAAATAAAAAAATCCGAAGAAGTGGTTAGCGATTTGGGTGAACAGATTAGCGCACTCCTTGAAAACAATATGGCGGAGAAAGGATTTATCCTTGAAAGCCAATCTGAAATTGGATCTTCGGTCAGTGCAGTACTCAGAAATAAAGCCATTCAAGCAATCTTTATTTCGCTTCTCGGTGTTATCATCTATCTGGCCATGCGTTTTAATCTCCGCTTCGGAATTGCAGCAGCCATTGCCACCTTCCACGATGTGATTGTGGTACTCGGTATTTGCTGGCTCCTCAATGTTGAAATCACCCTGCTGATAGTTACTGCCCTTCTCACACTGGCTGGCTATTCACTGAATGACTCCGTTGTTGTTTTTGATCGTATTCGTGAAAACATGAAAAAATCAGAAGACCACTCGTTGTTGCAGCAGATCAACAACAGTATTAATGAAGTCATGAGCCGTACATTTGTAACATCACTGACTACTGCCATGGTGCTCCTTGCGCTCTTCTTCTTTGGCGGCTCTGTGATCCATGATTTTGCGCTGGCACTGCTCCTTGGTGTTATGGTTGGAACCTATTCATCAATCTTTATTGCAAGCCCGGTACTCACCCTGTGGCCTGCAAAAAAGAACTAGAAGAATGGACCAACCGCAACTACCCGACAATGTCCGCCGCATAGAAACAGGAGAAACGTTTTGCTTCTCCTGTCATCCGAAAGTGGACTGTTTCACCGACTGCTGCAGACAGCTTGAACTTGCTCTCACACCATATGACGTTCTGCGACTGAAACATGAGACAAAACTCGACTCCAGTGCTTTTCTGGACCGTTATGTACTCCAGGAGCAGGAATCGGAAGATACTTTTCCCCGGTTCTACCTCACCATGATTGATGATGGTCAGGCCTCCTGTGTTTTTGTTTCAAGTAAGGGATGTACTGTCTACCCAGGCAGGCCTGGAGCATGCAGGGCCTACCCCATGGGCAGGGCAGCCATGCGTCGTGATGATAACAGTATGGAGGAGTTCTTTGTGCTTCTCAGCGAACCGCACTGCCATGGCTTTCTGGAAAAAGAAGAACAGACTACCTTGCGCTACAGCGAGGGACAAAGGCTACAACGCTACAACAGTTTTAATGATAAGGTTGCGACTATACTCCAGCATGAAAAGATCCGTCTGGGAATGCGACTCACACCAGAACAAACAGAATTCTTTGTTCTGGCACTCTACGACCTTGATTCATTCCGAAAACAGTTGAATCAGGAAACACTACCGCACCAGGAACACTATTCTGCCAATAAAGAAGCCTGCATAGAAGATGAACAGCTGCTTCTGTTTGGAATCGACTGGCTGCATGGAGTACTCTTTAAGGAATGAAACTTAAACTCGTTATATTTGATTGCGACGGAGTAATGTTTGACTCCAAGTTTGCAAACCAGACCTACTACAATCACCTGTTACAGCATTTCGGCTACCCGACCATGGATGAAGAAGAACTCGAATTCGTCCATATTCACAACGTAAACGAATCAGTGCCCCACATCTTCAGACACTTCCCCGGACAAAATCTTCAAGATGTTGACCGATTTCGCCTGGAAATTGGATACGCCCCATTTTTACAATATATGAAAATGGAAGAAGACCTGATCCAGTTTTTAGATATCTGTATGCCACGCTACCAATTGGCTGTATCCACCAATCGAACCAATACCATGGAACCGATTCTGGAAATTTTCAAACTCAATGATTATTTTGTCAAAGTGATGACAGCAGAGAACGCAAAACACCCCAAACCCGCACCGGACGCACTGCTGGAGATACTCGAACACTGTGATTGCAAGGTGGATGAAGCCATCTATATCGGTGATTCCATCATTGACCGGGAACACTCCGCAGGATGCGGGATGCGACTTATCGGTTTCAGGAATGAAACACTTGCAGCAGAATATCATGTCAGTAGCTTTATGGAAATATTACAACTCCCCCCTTTTCAAAACTCAACATCCTGATCTTTTTTCACCTAGTTTACCAAGAAAATTCGTAACTATTCACCATGCTATTGAACTGCACAATATTTATCCGGAATCGGGGGGACACGATCCCAATTCGAAAAACAAAGACGAAATGAGTCATGTCCTCAGTTTCCTACCAGCGTATTCGTTATGCAATTCCGACTCAAATTCAATTTCGGTGAATAGTTACGAAAATTCATAAGTCATTTCAGGTAGTGTAGATTTGAATAAACGCTGCCTGGGATGCCTCTACCCCTCGGATTCGTCTATCCTTTTAATCCCTTCCATCAACAGCATCATAAAGTCACCAATCTCAGCAGCCTTCATTTCCATGGGAGACAGTCCAGTAGTAAATCGATACCTCCCCTCTTTCTCATTAAGTATTGCAAAAATTGCAGCTTGATTGCTCAAATCGTGATACTGGGCATTAATAACGCAACCTTCACGAAAAGAGACTTTGCCCTCACCCCGAGAAAGATCCAGAGATAGCACTCCTGTCTTCTGATTCATATGAAAAATCTGAAAGAGCTCTGCCGGTGGCATCTCACGAATCCAACCACTCATGCCCGCATCAAAGGTATTAAAATGACTGGCATTGGATACTGTCAGACGCTGAACAAGGATCTTTGCCATAAACAGTTGCAGTTCAGGGATCCTATCGAGAAGTTTACTGAAGGCAGCACCGGAAATTGACAAAACGTCAGTTTCTGTAAGAGTTTTGACATCGGCACCGGCAACATCTCCTCCGAGACAACTCATTTCCCCGCAAATATCTCCAGGCCCCAGACTGGCAATGGCAAGGGAATTATTACTAACTACAATATCCCCAGAAAGAATAAGATAGAGATAGAGGCAATTCTGCCCCTTGTTGATAAATGTTGCATTCGCAGGAAGTTGCTCCCTACGAAAACAACGAATAATTTTCGAAATATGACCTTTAGGAATTGCCTGAATTAAGGGGAAATTGCTAATTTCTGCAAGCAATGCCTCACCCTCAGAATCAAGAGGCGACTCCAGAGATGTCATCCCATCCTGCCTGGCGAGTTCTTCCGAAATACGACGAAATTTGATAAGTCCTGTGCACCCGCTACAGCTATAAACCTTTCCACATGCAACCTCTCCGTCTGGATCGGTATCCAAAAGTTCAAAAAGAAGATTCGTCATCTCCCGAACAAGAATCAGACACGTCTCCTTTGTTTCAGGGCAGGTAAGAGTTTTTGCTGAAAGTGACAGCAATTCATCTTTTTCGTATAAGGGACAATTATTATCCAATATAATTTTAAAATACATTTTTAAATGCTTCATTATTTTCTACGTTACCACAGACACTCCATCCCTATGATAAATAAATATTTTTTTTCGTTTATAACAAATATTTTTGTTTTACAAGAAGTTACTGCTATACTAGCAATATCTATCAAATAACTATTAGAATAGCATCAACTCATGATCCGGCAGGGTAGCCCTGTCTTTTTATCTTACATGCCTATAATCCACTATGAACAAAACGAGCAATCAACTTAACACTGTATTCCAAGAATTAAACGAATATTTCGCTAATATTCCCGCTATCACAGTTACGCCGGGAGAAGGAAACCCTCCTGATCAATACACAGTACAGTACGCAATAACAGGTGTTTGCAAAGAAAGTGAAGGTGAGGTCTACAGTTGCGATAACCATGTTATCTCCATATCACTGCCATTTGGTTTCCCCCACTTCCCTCCAAACTGTCTCCCTGAGAGTCCCACATTCCATCCGGACTTTGACTCATCTGCTATTTGCATAGGCGATTTATGGGAAGCTGAAAAGTCCATAATCACGCTTATACTCCACATTGCCAAAATGATCTCCGGGGAAATCTACTCCGATAGCAATGCGTTTAATGAAGAAGCAGCCGAATGGTACAAAGACAATACACACCAGCTTCCCTTCGATACACCCGACTTTGGAACAATAGCCCCAGCACCTCTATCTATTGGAGAGGATGACTTTAATCTGGATGGCATGGAGAGTGATTTAGACGGCATTGATACTCTTGATGATGATGACTTTGGCGTATCGTACTCGCACGACAAAGATACGCGCCCAACAATACAAATTGATACAGATCGTTTACGTATAATTTCCAAGCAGAATCGATTTCAGGCTCTAAGCCGTGAACTCCAGTCAATCAATGGACCCTTTGAAGGTCGTAAAGAGTTTGAAGAACAGACTCAGAATGCCATGGATCAAGCCATGGCAATCTATCAGGAAGCTTACAAACTTGAGCATCAGGGAAAGCAAAAGGAAGCATTGGAAAAATATCTTTCCATTGAAAATCAGGTATCTGATTACCCCAAACTTCAAGAAGCAAAAGACAGGGTTCAACAGGCATTTGACCTTCTTGGTGATTGGGTCAGTAATGAAACAGATGATCAGGATACTACCTCCGGTGGCAATACCATTGCTACTGCACCTTCTGAAACTACCGACGAGGCAACTCCGGACACGAACTCGTCATCCAGGAATAGAACATTTTTTGAAGACACAAAAGCTTCGGGAAAAAAATTATTTCTCTTCGCTCTTGTTGGAGGTTCCATTGCCCTTGTCGCCACCCTGATATTCACCTATTTTTCACTGGGCTCAAGTCTTGAGAAGGCAGCTAAAGGACTTGAAGAATGTCAAATCTTTCTAACCGCAGATGAATTCCGAAAAGCAGAAGCAAAATGCGAAGAAGCGCTGGCTTTTACCAATGATGTCCGAATTGTCAAGCAGCGTAAAAAAGAAGAACTTGCCCGCAAAATTCAAAGCATACTCACTTCACCGAAGCTTCGTCAAGGCTTGGCAGGAAAAACCTTACTTGACGGAAAATATGTCACAACAGCCACCAAAGAGTTACTATTAGCCTTTAAAAAAGCCAAAGAAGATGGTGATCTCTTCTTCAAAAATGAGCGCTGGGATGCGGCAGTCGACAGTTATATAAAGGCACTCACCCTTGCTAAGGGGAGGGATGCCGTAGACGCTCCAACCCTTACCGACATAAACCAGAATCTCCCACGGGCTCAATTTAACAGTATGATGCAGGCTGGTGAAAAATCACTGGCTATCTCCGACTGGGACGGTGCAAAAAAACATTTCGGTAAAGCCCTGAGTCTTGCCAAAGCAAATCCCAACGTATTACCTGAAAGTATCACAGAGCTTGAACTTCTCTCCAATCAGGCGGAGTTTAACTCCTTTCGTGACCAGGGTCACAAGTCCTTCAAGGCCGATAACTGGGATGCGGCACTCAGTAATTACCTAGCTGCCCAGGAACTTGTTGAAAAGCTAGACCTGTCTCAATCAGATGCCATATCCAGCCTTCATGAGATCATTGCCAAAACAAAGATCTATATGACTATCGAGAATGGGAAAAAGGCATTTGCTGCTTCGGAGTGGGATGAGGCTATCAGCCAATATGAAAAAGCCATTATTCTGCTCGAAGAAAACTCCAAATTACTCAGCCGCATCGACACCAAAGAGAGTAGAATCAAACTGTCCAGAATAATGCTCCATGCAAAAATCATAAAAGACAAGCAGGATATCGCTAAATACCTTAAGTCCGAAGAATTCGCATTGGTAATTAATAAACTCGGAGAAATACAAGAATCCATCAGGACCAGTCAATTCAGTGAGCAACCGGAATTTACAGTCATTCTTGAAGAAGTTGTAACCCAAATTAAAGAAGCTGAAAAACAATTACTTCTAATTGAGCAGACCAGCTATCTAATTGATAACTACGAAGAATTGTTTCTTAAACACTACCCGGCGGCAACACGTTCTGCACTTAGTGCTCCGGGTATCGTATTTCTAAGAAACATTGGCGATAAACTCCTCTTCAGAATGCAATGTACCGAAACCGCTGGAGGAAGACCTCTACGCCTACAGATGGATTATTTATATGCACCCTCAAACAAAAAATGGAGCTTTTACACGGAGCAATAAATACGATCCGGTCATTTGCGGTGATACACTTCAATGATGATGGTGATGCCCGTGATGACCACCTGCTTGGGGGCCGCCTGCAGCGTCAAGTGCTTTTTCCAGATGATTGGTCACAACCTCCATTGCTGCAAGAGCAGCTTTTAGATGAGACTGTACTTCATGATCATCAACTTGAGCTGCCCATTTTCGGCACTCTTCAGCATGCCCTTGGTTGTGCTCAATCCAGTGTGGAAGGAGTACTTGTAATTTTTCTAATTGGTTCATTATAGTTCTCTCTACTGTTTTTCGGTTTTTTCCAGAAAAACCTTTCCACCGAGAAAATCGATGCCCTCAACCTGAACACCAGGCACAAATTTCGGTTCCTCAAAAAAAGTACTTACCTCAACACCACCTTCTTTTACCTCTAACCGGGTGACACTTTCCATTACCAGTTCATCCTTATTGGCCTCTCGAACCAATACGCTCATCTGACACATGCCTTCCCCCTTAAACCAAAAATCTAAATTCACCCTTACCAAGCAGATCATGGAGATGTAATATTCCTATCATCTCCCCCTGGTCGCCAACAATTGGCAAGACAGTAATCTCATGCTGTTGCATAATACTTAAGGCATCAACGGCCTGCATGTTGCCTTTTATGGTGATAGGACTTGCAGTCATTAATTCACAAACCTTCACACTCCCCAGGTCCCTTCCCTCGGCCACGGCACGTCTCACATCACCATCGGTTATGATACCAAGCACTTTAGATTTCTCATCAACAATCAAGACAGCACCAAGGTTTTCCCGGTTCAGCACAAGTACAGACTCAGCAACCGTTGCATCTCCAGCAGCACTTGGGACGGCCTCACCTTTCAACATAACTTCACTGACATTAACCTTCAAACGATCACCCAGGCTGCCACCCGGATGATTTTCACGGAAATCCTCCGCCTGAAATTGTTTCCGTCGCAGTAAAACGACAGCTAGAGCATCTCCCATGGCCAGAGTCGCTGTGGTACTTGCCGTTGGAGCAAGCCCAAGAGGGCAGGCTTCTCTGGGTATCCCAATATTGAGTACAATATCACTTGCCTTTGCCAGGGTTGACTCCCTGCCACCGGTCATGGCAATTATGGATGTACCACGTCTTTTCAGACTTACCAGGAGTGCATTCAATTCTGCAGTTTCACCTGAATAGGAAATAGCAATCACAACATCTGAGGGGACAACCATTCCAAGATCTCCATGCATTGCCTCCACCGGATGGAGAAAGAACGAAGGGCTACCCGTTGAATTCAAGGTTGCTGATATCTTTTGGCCGATAATCCCGGACTTACCGATGCCGGTAATCACAACCCTACTAGGGCATGCGAGTATCGTGTCAACTGCCAGATTAAATTCTTCTCCAATACCTTCCCTGACAGCGGCGAGGCCCTGCTCTTCAATAGCCAGTACCTCCCTTGCTTCCTCTATAGACATCTTTTTCTATTCTCCTGGATAAATATACTTTTCTCCCTATTAATTCACTTCAATAAAGATACTTTTTTAAAGTAATCACTGTTAAAATTTCGGCAATCTGCTTTTCCATAGAAAATGGTCCAATTATGTCCTGTTTCACCTTGACAACAGTACATTTCAGCGTCATATTGTAATGTTACTATTTATAACATACAGTTAATAATCCAGTTACTCAAATATCTAATTATATATCTAAATATTTGCCAGGCTGTAAAACAGGAAATATAGGGAGTCTTTCAATGTCAAATCATATGTTTACCTCTGAATCTGTCTCAGAGGGCCATCCAGACAAGGTTGCTGATCAGATATCCGATGCAATCCTGGATTCCATCCTTACCCTCGATCCCGCTGGGCGCGTTGCCTGTGAAACCATGGTTACCACTGGTATGGCGGTTATAGCAGGTGAAATCACCACAAGCGCCTGGGTTGATATGCCAGAAGTTGTACGGCAGACCATTCGTTCAATTGGTTATAATTCCTCCGAAATGGGCTTTGACTGGCAATCCTGTGCGGTCCTGACCTCCATTGATAAACAGTCAACTGACATTGCAATGGGTGTTGACGAGGGTAGTGGAATGGATCTGGACCAGGGTGCAGGCGATCAGGGATTGATGTTTGGCTATGCCTGCAACGAAACCAGAGTTCTCATGCCCATGCCTATCACCTACGCCCACCGACTTGTGAAATGCCAGGCAGATGTCCGTAAGTCTGGAAAACTCTTCTGGCTCCGACCGGATGCGAAAAGTCAGGTTACCATAGAGTACGAGAACAACAAACCTAAACGTATCGAAGCTGTTGTCCTCTCCACGCAACATGATGAATCAGTGACCCACAAAGATCTTCAAGAAGGGGTTATGGAGTTGATTATTAAACCAACCCTTCCTGCTGACATGGTAGATGAAAACACCAAATATTACATCAATCCAACTGGAAGGTTTGTTATTGGCGGCCCTGTTGGTGACTGCGGCCTTACAGGAAGAAAAATCATCGTTGATACATATGGTGGTAAGGGTTCTCATGGTGGTGGTGCTTTTTCCGGAAAGGATCCGTCCAAAGTTGACAGGTCCTCCGCCTATATGGGTCGTTATGTTGCCAAAAATATAGTTGCTGCAGGAATTGCCTCGGAACTCGAAGTCCAGATAGCCTATGCCATCGGAATTTCTCAACCTGTATCAATCAACGTTAACAGCTTTGGTACTGGTAAAATTGACGAAGCCGCCATTATTGCTTTAATTCAACGCAACTTCGACCTGCGTCCTAAAGCCATTGTTCAGCAGCTCAATCTGTTACGTCCCATATATCAGTCAACTGCAGCCTATGGGCACTTCGGCCGGGAACTTGACAATTTCACCTGGGAGCGTACAGACAAAGCAGAAATCCTTAAGAGTGAAGCAGGAATTTAATTTTTTTTAACTTAACTATATTAGGAAATAACAATCGATGAGTGATTATAAAGTAGCTGATATGTCCCTTGCCAAATGGGGACGTGAAGAAGTAAAAATTGCAGAAATTGAAATGCCAGGTCTCATGGCACTCCGTACCGAGTATCATGATTCACAACCATTAAAAGGTGCCAAAATTGCGGGCTGTCTTCATATGACTATCCAAACGGCAGTACTTATGGAAACTCTGGTAGATCTGGGTGCTGAGGTCCGCTGGTCCTCCTGCAATATTTTTTCTACTCAGGATCATGCCGCAGCTGCCATGGCTGAGGCTGGAATTCCAACCTTCGCCTGGAAAGGTGAAAATGAAGAGGAGTTCTGGTGGTGTATCGATCAAACCATCTTTGGTCCCGACGGATGGCGTCCCAATATGATTCTTGACGATGGTGGAGATCTAACTCTTATCATGCATGAAAAATACACAGATGAGCTGAAAGCTATCAAAGGTATTTCAGAGGAAACCACCACAGGTGTTCATCGTCTTAACGAGATGGCTCGTGATGGAAAACTCATGTGTCCATCTTTTAATGTCAATGACTCCGTTACCAAATCGAAATTTGACAATTTGTACGGTTGTCGTGAATCACTTCTCGATGGTATTAAACGGGCCACCGACGTAATGATTGCCGGAAAAAAAGCAGTTGTCGTTGGTTATGGTGATGTTGGTAAAGGCTGTGCCCAGGCCCTTCGTGGAATGGGTGCCACCGTCTATGTCACCGAAGTTGATCCCATCTGTGCCCTTCAGGCAGCCATGGAAGGATACCAGGTGGTCACAATGGATGAGATTGCTTCCGTTGGCGATATCTATGTAACCTGCACCGGAAATCTCAACGTTATCACAAAAGCCCATATGGAACAGATGCCAAATGAAGCCATTGTCTGTAACATTGGTCACTTTGATTCAGAAATTGATATAGCTGGAATCAGGGACCTGCCCTGGGAGAACATCAAACCGCAGGTTGACCATGTTGTCTTCCCCGATGGAAAGAAAATCATCATCCTGGCAGAGGGTCGTCTTGTAAATCTTGGCTGTGCCACGGGCCACCCAAGCTTTGTTATGAGTAACTCTTTCACCAATCAGGTTCTTGCCCAGATTGAATTATGGAATAATTCCGACAAGTATGAAAATAAAGTGTACTTCCTGCCAAAATATCTTGATGAGAAGGTTGCAAGACTGCATCTTGCAAAGGTAGGTGTCCATCTTACCACCATGAGCAAGGAACAGGCTGACTATATTGGGGTTCCCGTTGAAGGGCCATATAAGCCCGAGTACTACAGATATTAGTAGTAGCGACCCGGGATCAAACTATCAAACCACGGAGGTTTCACTTCCAGGGTTTGATAGTTCCAAATTTCAAATCAAAGTAACAGTTCTATCGTACCAATTGGACATCCCCGGATAGGATCTTATGAATCCTCCCATCTCCATCCCTTGCGAGCAGCTGTCCATTGGCATCGGGTCCCATTCCACACGCTTTAATTATTTTTTTATCAAATGTAACCCACTGCATGACTTTCCCAATTAGAACATCTCGCTTACGCCACTCCGCCAAGATAGCTTTAAAGCCCTGCGTCTCATGAATATGAATATGATCAAGTAATGCCTTATGGATTTCCTGATACAATTCAGATACCACGTAATTGCCTCCACCCAAAAGATGAAGAGATGTGGCTTTTCCTTGAAGTTCAAAGGGAAACATATCACGTGTTGTATTCACATTTAAACCAATGCCAACCACAACAAAAGGATTATCATCTTGAGTATTTGGAGATGATGACTCAACGAGTATTCCCCCAGATTTCTTTCCCGACGCAAAAAGATCGTTGGGCCATTTTAGTCCAAAGGAAACAGAGGGAAGTATCTTTTCGACGGTGGCGCAGAGTGCTAGTCCGGCAGTAAGGGTGAGTTTAGGAAATTCAGCAAAAGGAAGCTGGGGTCGTAAGACTATGGAACAATATAACCCTGTATCTCTAGGAGACAGCCACTCTTTACCAAGACGCCCTTTTCCAGCTGACTGGCAATCAGCAATGACACCAAAACCATGGTCAGCACCTTTTAAAGCGAGTTGATACGCATCGTCATTGGTGGAAGCAGTAGATTCTAAATAGAGGAAATTCTTCATAAAACGCAAAAAAGGTACACAACCCAAACGAGTTATGTACCTTTCCTCAAAAAACATGAAAAGAAACAAAGGTTAGTTTACACCTGATTCCCCTTCTTCATTCTTGATACGATCAGGACGGGCATACATGGTGGTAGATCCGGAGGACCAGAACATCAGCTCTCCTTTCTTTACCAGGTCATTAGCCAGATTTTTAATTACACGAGGCTTGGTGTCTGGATCGCATTTGTAGAAATCTTTAATATAAAGCTGTGGTTTTGGGGCTTTTGTAGCCTTTTCAATCATCGCAGCTTGAATTTCTTCATCACTCATTCCCATAACACATACTCCTTTAGGAAGATGTTAACAGGCAAGTGGCCAAAAAGTACAGTCAGGAACCGAAACTCCCGACTGCAACTATGAGGTCAATTACTTGATAGCGTTGGTGTACTTAAACTGAGTAGTTGTACGCCAGGTATCATAAGCCAAACGATAATCATCGACAGACTTGATGGTAAAGGGGATGTTACATTTTTCAAAGAACTTCTCCCAACCAATACGCTCGGCCCACTCACCGATACGCTCGTATTTTTGAGCATCTCCTGCATAAGTCTCCAGGATATTCTTTACTGCAGCAACGGTCTCAGGCCAGCGTGGCGGAGTGTTTGGCAGAAATGGAATAACCAGTTTGGAGAATTTTGGATGCGATCTGGAGTTGGAAACCTTACCACCAACGAGAATAGCAATACCATCACCATCGGGATCAGCAAGAGGCATTGCAGGACACATGGTGTAGCAGTTACCACAGAACATACAACGTTCATTGTTTACCTTAACAGTCTTGATTTCTTTACCGTTAACCATAGCTTTAGCAGGTTTAACAGCTCCGAGAGGACACGAGGAGATAGCAAGCGGAAGCTCACAAACACCGGTGATCCGACTGTGATCAATCATGGGTGGCTTACGATGAACACCAAGAATGGCGATATCGGAGGCATGTACAGCACCACACATATTGAGACAACAGGCAAGTGCAATACGAACTTGTGCAGGAAGTTTCATGGTTACAAAGTAGTCGAACAACTCATCCATAACGGCTTTAACAACACCGGATGCATCAGTCGCAGGAGTATGACAATGTACCCAACCCTGAGTATGAACGATATTGGTCACACCGGCTCCGGTTCCACCTACTGGAAACTTGTTGCCACGCGATGCAAGATCATCCAGCAGAGGCTGAACTTTGTCTTTAGAATCTACCATGAACTCAACGTTATTTCTGGTTGTGAAACGTAGGAAGCCTTCACAATGGGCATCTGCGATATCACACATCTCATAAATAAGCTGGGTGGAAACCAAACGGGCTGCACCAACACGTACGGTCCAACACTCGTCTCCAGATTCTGCTTTATGAACAAGAACACCCGGCTGGGTGATTTCATGCCACAACCATTTCCCCTTGTTTTTTGCAATAACTGGGGGATGGAATTTTGAATAATGTGGGGGACCAATGTCTGTAATTCTGTCCGCCATGGGATTTTTCGGATCGTAACCCATATCTATATCCTCCTAGAATATATTCGAGCTTAAAATACTACTCGATTATTTTTATTATGCTGCGTGACGTTTACGGAACTCATCAACATCGCGTTCGAAACCACCAGGAACTTCCTCATCTTCCCAGAAGACATATGGGTTTGAACGAGGCTCTTTAACCATCTGTGGAATTGGATCAAGACCCATAACCTTAATAAAGGTAGGCAGTCCAACTCGCTGCATGGTTTCACCAACACGCTCACGGTTCTTACCAACTTCCATCCACCAGTCCCAAACGTTTTCAATAACTTCGATAACGTTCTCGAACTCGTTATCAGCAGAAACTTTGATAAAAGGGATAATAAGAGTAGCAAACTGAGCACCATCAAGGATAGGAGCTTTAGCACCCATACAGATGGAAGCGCCCTGATCGGCACCTGGACGCAGTGCACGAGGCATTACATTAATACAATGCATACAACGAGTACACTCAGAATCGTCTATTTTCAGCTCATCGCCTTCCATCCACATACAATCGGTGGGGCAGAGAGCGATAACTTCTTTCTGGATGTCAAATGCACCCCAGTCGCCACCGGCATGAGCGCCACCATTAGAGACAACGTTACCAGCTACATACTCTTTGACAGAAGCCTGATCGATACGAATATTATCTCTCCAGGTTCCGATAACAGCGAAGTCAGAACGGGCAAGAGCAGCAACACAGTCGTTGGCACAGCCGGAGAATTTAAATTTAAACTTATAAGGGAATGCAGGACGATGAATCTCATCCTGATAATGCATGGTCAGGTGATGACACGCTTCTTCTGTGTCATAGCAGGACCACTCACAGCGAGACTGTCCAAGACAGTTAGCAGGAGTACGAAGGTTGGATCCTGATCCTCCAAGATCCTGTTTCAGGTCGTGGGTCAGATCCCAGAAGAAGGGCTCAAGAGCCTCGGTACGACAACCAAGGAGAATGATATCACCGGTTGAACCGTGCATGTTGGTCATACCAGAACCATGCTTGTCCCAGAGAGCCATAAGGGCACGAAGATTTTCGGTGGAATAGTACTTGGATGCTGGCTGATTTACACGAACAGTGTGGAAGTGCTCAACACCTGGAAACTGCTTAGGAACGTCAGAATAACGACCAACAATACCACCACCATACCCGAATACACCAACGATTCCGCCGTGTTTCCAATGGGTGATCTTATCTCTGAAAGACAGTTCGAGTTGACCAAGAATATCCCAACAATCCGGGTTTTTCTCCGCCTGACGCTTGATGTCGGAAACGAAGCTTGGCCACGGGCCTTTTTCGAGCTCATCCAACAGGGGTGTATCATGCTTTGCCATGAATTTTCCTCCTTAAAATTACAGTTATACTTCAACCTTTACCAGAATATACACATCAAAAGTATTTGCCTCAAAACTGACAGCCAGAGTATAAATCCGTTCTTCTCTGATGCCTGATTTCATACTAACACTAATGATAAAACAGCTAACTATAAAACCTACACTATTGAATAGTCATTCAGCGTGGGAGAATATCTCCGAACGTGACCTTTGTCAACAAAAAACAGAACAAAACAAATGGAAAACTGAATGAACATTCAGTTTTTATCAAACGCAACTCTCTAATTTATCCCTGCCGCTGCCAGGAAAGCCTCTGCAACTGTTTTCTCCCCACCTTTTTCTTTCATGGCATCAAGGATTTTTCCAGCAAGAACCTTACCGAGCTGCACCCCTTCCTGATCAAATGAGTTCACATTCCAGCAGAACCCCTGGAAAACTATTTTTGCCTCATAGAGAGCAAGAAGTGCCCCCATACTCCTAGGAGTCAACCTGTCTCCCATAAGGACAACATTGGGACGATTCCCGCCAAAGCGTTTGTTGGGGTTTTCATCCTCTTTTCCAATGGCCATAGCAAGCGATTGAGCGAGAAGATTAGCCAGTAGCTTTTGCTGGGAGCTGCTCCCCTCAATAATTATATCTTTGCTTCGCTGACTTTTTCTGAATCCGATGAATTCCACTGCAACAGCCTCGGTCCCCTGATGAAGTAACTGATAAAAGGCGTGCTGTCCGTTGGTACCTGGCTCACCCCAGACAATGGGGCCACTTTTTTGTTGTACGGGCTCCCCGTTGCGCTGCACAGCTTTCCCGTTCGACTCCATATCGCACTGTTGCAGGTGCGCTGGGAAACGGTGTAATCCCTGGCTATATGGAAGAATTGCTACGGTATCCATACCAAGACAGTTATGATTCCAGATACCGAGCATGGCTAGTAACAGAGGTACATTTCGACGAATATCTTTTTCCGTTGCGGCCCCATCCATCAACCAGGCACCTTCTAAAAATTCATGGACCTGACTATAGCCGAGGGCAAAGCCAAGCATCACTGCACCAACCATTGAGGTGGAGCTAAATCGCCCTCCTATATAATCATATATGTAAAAAGAACGAAGATAGCGCTCGGAGTTATCCATTGGGCTCCCCTCTCCGGTGACAGCCAGACAATGAACTGCCGGATCAAGCCCTGCTCCTTCCAGGGCTGCACGAACAAGACTTTCATTCGACAAAGTCTCAAGTGTTGTGCCACTCTTTGATACAACCAGGACCAGAGACCTGGACAGATCAACACGTTCAAGAACTGCAGCAGAATCATCGGGATCAACATTTGAGATAAAATTGACATTTCGACCTTTTATTCGATATGCCTTCAAAGCCTCATAGATTGATCGTGGCCCCAAATCTGATCCACCAATACCTACATGAATCAGGCTGGTAAATTTTTCTCCTTCTGCATTTAGTATTTCTCCCTGATCAATATCTGATAAAAATACCTTTAATTTTTCAAGTTCGTTTTTTGCCTGAGTAGCCGCAGTATTTTCTGCAGGTGTCTTAGTAAAAATATCACGAGTAGCAGTGTGCAGGACCTGCCGTTCCTCGGATGGATAGTTCTCAATCCGGTTCATCACTTCCCCTGCCCGCATCTCTTCAAACTGCTCAACCACCCCACATTCATCAGCCAGAGCTTGCAAACAATCCACCACCTCCCCCGTCACTCGCTGACAACCGTAGAGCAGGTCAAACTCAGCCCCCTTACATGAAAATGATACTACACGGTCAGAATCCAAAGCACCCGGCCTTGTCAAATCAAAAGGCTCTTTTGCAAGGGACACTAAGTCTGTAAATGCATGACACTCATATATGGATTTTCGCCGCTTCATCATAGGGTATCTCTCAACCTCGTTTTGCCCTACCCATCTCTGCAAGTTTCCGCATCTCAGCAATCACCGGAGCATACTCATCACAACCATAAATTGCAGAGCCGGCAACAAAGATATTCGCGCCTGCCTCAGCCACTCGTTCGATGGTTTCAGGACTGATGCCTCCATCTATTTCAATATCAACTTCAAGCCCCAGAGCATCGATTCTCTTTTTCAGGGTATCTGTTTTACTCAGGGTTGACTCGATAAAGGATTGCCCGCC
The DNA here is from genome assembly GCA_964538055.1 of uncultured Desulfocapsa sp. Lineage (GTDB taxonomy): Bacteria > Desulfobacterota > Desulfobulbia > Desulfobulbales > Desulfocapsaceae > Desulfocapsa. The sequence continues at coordinate 22,594 of CAZIDU010000007.1, forward strand.
AAATCCGGGATTAACACTCATAAGCATTACAAGATCCAGACCTTCAAGGACATAATCAAGTGTCGATAAGGATGTTGCAGGGTTCAGGACCGCACCAGCCTTCTTGCCAAGTTCTTTAATTCTGCTGACGGTACGGTGCAGATGCGTACAGGCTTCCACATGGACAGTAATCCAGTCAGCTCCGGCGGCAGCAAAGTCATCAATATAGCTATCCGCATCACTGATCATCAGATGGACGTCAAGAATTTTATCGGTAGCTTTCCGTGCCGCCTTCACAACCAGTGGCCCAATGGTGATATTAGGCACAAAATGACCATCCATTACATCGATATGAATGATCTCGGCCCCTGCCTGGTCAACTGCAGCAATCTCCTCTCCAAGACGGGTAAAATCAGCAGATAAAATGGATGGAGCAAATTGAATTTCAAGCATGATTATCCTCTATATATTTCTGTTGTCTTGCGATTAACGATCTGACGTATGTAACAAAATACTACAAAATTCGTATACGTAAAAGGATAAATATATTCCATGCGGTGCGATACGCCATCAGACAACACGTCGTATCTCATCACCAGGCAACATTTCAACCAAACCTTCGAGTTCAAGCAACAGCAACAACTCTGTTACTTTTCCAGGGCCAAGACCGGATTTTGTTATTAATTCATTTCGTGATCCAGGATACACATCAATATGTTTCAGCAACTCCCCGGCTTCAGGGTCAATCGTGCAATCCATACGTTGTGATTTTTGTCCAACCACTGTTTCGCCACAATCACAGCCAATCTCAACCAGTATATCATCTGACGATTGCACCAGCTTTGCACCTTGCTGCAGGAGCCAGTGAGTCCCCGAGCTCTTAAAGGAATCAATTTGTCCCGGTACTGCAAAAACCTCGCGCCCCTCATCAAGAGCCATTTCAGCCGTGATAAGTGAACCTGATTTTCTTGCAGCCTCTACCACCACAACCCCTTTGCTCAGGCCAGCAATAATCCTGTTTCTAGCCGGAAAACGAAAGCCATCCGGTCGCGTCCCCAAAGGATATTCACAGACGAGAAGCCCTTCCTTGCGAATCTGATCATACAAAGCACGATTCTGCTTAGGATAGACAATATCAAGCCCACAGCCAAGAACCCCAATCGTTGCCCCCTGAACCGACAAAGCACCTCGATGTGCTTCACTGTCAATACCGGCTGCCAAGCCGGAAACAACTGTGACCGCCGATGATGCCAGTGCCTGTGCCAGTGCAAAACTGCTACGTTTTCCATAGGCCGTGGCTGCACGAGAACCTACCATAGCAACACAGAGGGAATTGAGAAGCTCAATACGGCCCTGCACATACAATACCGGTGGCGGATCAGCAATCTCTGTTAAAGGCTGAGGATACTCAGGATCATCAAAACAAATGGCAGCTGCACCACCACTCTGCAAACGCTTAAGAAGGAGTTCTGCTTTTTTGTAAAAGGGGGCTGAAGCTGCAAGACCGTTAAGAACATTTTTTCGAATTTCACTTACGGCCAAGTCCTGCTTTGATGCCAAAAACACCTCATGCGGGGTACCAAAGCGGGCAACCAACTGCATAATACCTTTGCTTCCAAGACCTGGAACAAAGCTTAATGCCATCCAATCAATTACCGAAGGTTCTGACATAAATTTCCCAACGCACCAAACAAAAATCCCGGACCAAAGTCCGGGAGGATAACAACATGATCAATACCAGATCAATCGGTCATAAAGACTCGTAACTCATCAACACGAGAAGGATGTTTCAACTTCTTAATGGCCTGGGCCTCAATCTGACGAATACGTTCCCGCGTCACAGCAAAGCATTTCCCAACCTCTTCCAGTGTATGATCACAGCCGACATCAATTCCATAACGCATCCGCACAACCTTCGCCTCACGGGGAGAAAGAGAGGACATCACCTTGCAAAGACATTCTTTGAGACTCTCAACCATGGATGCATCATGGGGCCCAAGAGTTGAACAATCTTCAATAAAATCTCCAAGGAATGTCTCCTCATCGTCTCCGACAGGGGTATCGAGTGATATGGCATCTTTTGCTGTTTTCAGGGCAGCTTTCACTTTGTTGACATCCGTTCCAAGCTGTTCTGCCATCTCTTCGGGAGTGGGTTCACGATTCTCTTCGCGGATAAAATCTTTAGACACCCTGAGGAGACGATTAATAGTCTCTATCATATGCACAGGAAGACGGATAGTCCGTCCCTGGTCTGCAATGCCACGTGTAATAGATTGACGAATCCACCACGTTGCGTAGGTACTGAACTTATAGCCACGATGGTAGTCAAATTTATCTACGGCCTTCATCAAACCAATATTCCCTTCTTGAATAAGATCAGGAAACTGGAGGCCACGATTAACGAATTTTTTGGAAATGGAAATTACCAGACGAAGATTGGCACGAACAAGTGATTCTTTGGCATCTTTATTGATACCCCTTCCTACTTCAATCTCATGGACAATAGTATTAAGGGCACGATAGCCAAACCCGACGCTTTCCTTGATTTGCATGCTGATATGATACTCAAGTTCCGCAGGGGTCATTTCAGGCAATCCACTTTCTGCAGCAGCAAGTTTCTGAGCCTTTACGACTTCAACACGCAACCGCCTGAAACGTCGAGACAAATCCTTCAAGTTTGAAGCGACACCATTAATGCAGCGAGTGCATATAATTCGATCACTGAACAGGGCGGCAATATCAGTAGAAATACGCAGCATCTTTTCATTAATCCGTTCCGTCTTTTGTATGTCTTCGCCGCAGCCTACAAGCTCCTGCTGTAGCTTTTTCCGCTTCTCATCAAGACCGAGTGCCTTCTCTACCCTGTCGAGAAACCGTTTTTTTTCTTTCTTAACAAGAGCGGTCTGTGTGTCCTGGATACCGCGTACGATATTAAAAATCTTAATCGTATCCTTACGCAGCTCTTCAGCAATTTCTTCCATGGCCGGAATCGCTAGAGGAGTAGAAAGTACGGCATTCTGCACACGCAGCAGCCCCTCTTCCATCATCCGGGCAAGCTCAAGTTCCTCCTCATGACTGAGTAGTGTCAATGTCCCCATTTCACGAAGATAGATGGACATTGGATCAACGGCATGATCACTGTTGCGCTTGGAACTTCTGGCAAGACGACGTTGTCCGTCCCGCCGATCCGTAAAAAAGCCCTTCCGCCTGTCACCAATCCTCGGATTACGGCGATCTTCACCCACTCCGTCTGGAAGGCCAACGGAACGCATTTTTTCCCCTGATTCAAAAATACCCGTCAGGTCCAGCACACTCTCATCTGCCTGACCTGTTGCTTCACCCTTCACCTGGTCATTTTCAACCATTCATTCCCCTCCGGTCTCTCAACCTGTTTCCGCAAAAAAGCAGAAGATGGTTTCACTGCTACACTACAAGTTAGTGTCCTTCTCTCCGCCTGCACAATATCGTAATTTAAAATGATATTCAATCATTTCAAGTTAAATAATTAAAAAAAAAGGATATTTAGCAATATTTCGTCCAATCCCCAGAGAGACAAAAACCAAAAAGAGCCACGACTTCAATGTGTTAGGAGGTGACCTTTTTATTTTCAACAAAAGGAGAACTACAGAATAAAAACAACGTACAATAGGATACTTAAATAGACTTCAGGAATTCCTTGCAAGAAGAGGCCAAGCCCCCTTAAATCACTCACTGCAAACAAACGTTGTTTGTCGGAGATCCTGAAGTCGTTTGACCACATTCACCCTTTTCGACACCAATTGCTGGAGTTCTTCCTGATTATTTTGTGATTCACTTTTCGCGATCTGCCCATCCAGCTCCTTGACCTCCCGCAGCAGTCGCTCTCTTTCGAGCCAGGAAAGAAGCTCTTTTAATTCTTCAGCTGTTCCCCGACATTCTAAGTCATTATTTCCAGGAGATGAATTCAAAAGAATATCGGACACCAAGACCCGCTCCCCCCCCTTTGGCAATTTCCCCAATAACTCCTCCGGCTCCACTCCACCCGGCTGATCAAGTAATACCAGCAACTGCAGTAACAAAACTTCGCCAATGGTACCGCCAAGACACTCTCTTAAACCAGCTTTTTCGAGATCAGGCGTGGAGTTCGGATAGAGTACCATATGAGTGACGAGACGTCTTTGCGATACAGATAAAGGTATCAATCTTTCAGTTGGACGTTCCACTGCCGACTCTCTCATCGGTGGTGGCTGGTTGGGAGCCTCTCGCCCCCCTGGCATGGACGCACCAAGCTCTTCTGCACTAATACCAATTGTTTTACTGAAATGGGAAAGCATAAGTGAACGTTGCAGGCTTGATGTCGCCGCCTTTATCATTGGTTGTAACTCACTGATGATACGGGTTTTGCCATCCAGTGTCAGGCCATATTCAGCAACAAGCTGCTGCAGGGCAAATTCAGGCAGTGGCATGGCCTGGTCAAGTAGGCGATTAAGTGCATCCAGGCCCTCTTCCTGAATAAAGGTATCCGGGTCATGGCCCGTGGGAAGAAGGGCTACCTTACCTGCAACCTGTTCACTTAAAAACAAGGGCACTGACCGCATGGCAGCCTTAACACCCGCCGCGTCGCCATCAAAGAGAAGCACACATTCTTCAGAGTAACCTTTTAGCAATCTAAGCTGCTGAATTGTAAGCGCTGTCCCCAACGGTGCCACCACATTCGGGCAGCCATGTACCACAAGCGATACCAGATCAAAGTTCCCCTCCACCAGAATTGCCTGTTTCCGTCGCCTTATCTCATCACCCTGCTGATACAAACCAAGTAGAGATGCCGATTTATTAAAAACCAGACTTTCAGGAGAATTCATATATTTAGGCTGGCCATCGCCAATGATGCGACCACCAAATCCGATTACTCGCCCTCGCCTATCATAAATAGGAAAAAGGACCCTGTCCCTAAACCTATCATAGGTGCCACCACTCTCTTTCTCCACAAGCAGCCCCGCCTCAATGGCAGCCTGTTTTTCTTCTTTTTCCAGTTGCGATCCAAGAAAATTCCAGCCTGCGGTATCAGGGGCCGGGGCATAACCGATCCCAAACCGTTCCTGAACAGCAGGGGGAACCTTTCTTTCTATCAGGTATTCTCTGGCATCCTTTGCCTGAGCAGAACTGAGCAAGGTCTCACGAAAAATTGCCATTGCTCTTTCATTGACACCATACATCAGTTTTCGCCTGCGACTTTTCTCACGTTCCTCCGCTGACTGAGGACGTTCAGGGATATCAACGTTGTAGCGTCTGGCCAGTTCCTTCATGGCCGAGGGAAAATCCATATTGTGGTACTTCATCTGAAATTCAAAGACATCCCCGGATGCTCCGCAGCCAAAACAGTGAAAAAACTGCTGCCCCGGATGTACGGAAAAGGAAGGTGTCTTCTCGTTATGAAAAGGGCAACAACCAAGAAAACGAACTCCTGCCCGTTTCAGCTCCACACATTCGCCTATAACCTGTACGATATCTGCCTGTTCCTTAATTCTGGCCGGCAGATCATCGTTAAATTCTGTGTATCCCATTTATTTTTCCAGTAAATAATAATGCAGGTAACTCTCAGACACGCTATAATCATCTGAGTGCAAGCCACTGTCAAGCAGATACATGAGCTTACGATTACAAGTGAGGTGTAACATGGAAGATTTCGCCCAAACACTGGCCTTTGAAGTCAAAAAAGAGATTGCTGAACGCTATTTCGGTTTCCGGAAAATCATCGAAGAAGATTCCGATGACTACCAGAAGGAAATCATCAGTTCCACTATTGTCCTTGAAACAAAAATTGGCTTTGACCTGCTCCGCATATATGCACTCCTCCAGGAAGATAAGCTGATTGAACAATTCTACAAGCTCACAAATCTTGGAGATGTGCTCTTTTTTGACTCCTATGTAAGCAATTCGCCCACCATCCGTAAGCGACTCTTTCAAGATCAGGAAGTTCGCGGTTTTTTACGTAAATCCCGCTTCAGTAACATGTTTTTCGATATCTACAAATCCCTTCACGGCCATGTGAACGACTACCGCGAGCGTATCGCCATGCTTGCAGAAGATCGCAATGTCATTGAAGAAGAGATCAATCTCTTTTATCAGAAGAATGATATCAGCGGCATCATGCTTTTTCTCCGCAATCTCGACGGGGACAGCGGCACTTCGGGCACTATGTCCGGTGGCATCGATGGAGGTGGAACCATCAGCATGGAACAGAAAATGCGCCTGCACGCCCCGCAGCCCGTTGAAAAATTCCTCCCTGTCCTTGAAGCAATCCCTGACGCAAAAGCCATCAGTGCTGAACTTCAGAACCTCGTGAACACTGCATATGAAAAACAGCCAGAGTTGGATCTAAAAGACCTCCGGGATCACGATCTATCTTGACAGGAATCACACCATAATTACTGTGTAACCTCGGTAAAAGGGGAAAGAATACTCAAAAAAAACCCTTGGAGGTAATAATGACAAGTATGATAAAAACGGGCATGCTCATGGCAGCCCTTACGGCTGTATTTATGGTTGCAGGCCAGGCACTGGGTGGCAATGGCGGAATGATGTTTGCGCTCCTTATAGCATTTGCAATGAACTTTTTTGCCTACTGGTTCAGTGACAAGGCGGTACTGAAAATGAGTGGTGCCAGAGAAGCCACAGCGTCTGAAGCTCCAGATTTGCACAGAATGGTCTCAAGTCTTGCAAAGCGTGCACGGCTTCCAATGCCGCGCGTCTATATCATGCATCAGGACACACCCAATGCCTTTGCAACCGGAAGGAATCCTGACCATGCGGCAGTGGCTGTAACCACCGGCCTCTTGAATATTCTCAAGCAGGATGAGCTGGAAGGCGTACTCGCCCATGAACTTGCACACATCAAAAACCGTGACATCCTCATCAGCACCATTGCGGCAACCATGGCAGGAGCCATCAGTACCATGGCATCCATGGCCCAATGGGCAATGATTTTCGGTGGTGGCAGATCGGATGAAAACAATAATGGTGGAGGCATCATTGGCAGCATTGCCATGATGATCCTGGCTCCACTTGGTGCCTCTCTTATCCAGATGGCTGTCTCCAGAAGCCGTGAATACCAGGCCGATGCCACCGGAGCCGCCATATGCGGCCACCCGCGCTCCCTGGCTTCTGCTCTGCAGCAACTTGAAATTTTCAACAGACGACGTCCCATGGATGTCAATCCTGCAACAGCACAGATGTATATTGTTAATCCTCTGTCTGGGGGGAAATTGGCAAATCTTTTCTCCACACACCCGCCAATGCAGGAACGAATTAAACGCCTGGGTGCAATGTAAGGAATCCACGATCTTTATTCGGTTATACATTACAATTCAGCTTTCATTGTGGCTGGATTGCTATTTATAGTCCCCTGACGCGAATTCTATTTGCTTTTTAGTATCTCCAAACAATATACTGTCACAAGTAGCTTTATTTTTTTCAATATTCTTTTTTTAAATTTTTCCACAAAAAATCATATATATTCTTCAGAATCAGCAGCGCTATGCAAGACAAGCAGCACTCAAACATATTCAGACAGGTTGACTCTCTCCCTTCTCTTCCTGCAACGGTATCAAAAGTTTTATCTGTTACTGCTGACCCTGAAAGCTCGGTGGAAGATCTTGTCAATGCAATCCTTCCTGATCAATCCATGTGTGCAACCATACTCAAACTGGCCAATTCAGCTTTTTTTGGAATGCCCAGAGAAGTTGCAACCATGGATAAAGCTGTATCAGTACTTGGCTTCAACGAAGTGCATAACATCGTTTTGGGAAAAGCTGTTTTTAACTCATTTCAAAAGATCAGTAAGGACAATAAAAATTTCATAGATGCCTTCTGGACTCACTCTTTTTCCTGTGGACTTGCCGCAAAAATTATTGCGACAGATCTCAAATGTTCCCCAGGTGAATTCTTTATAGCAGGCCTGATCCATGACATCGGGAAACTCGCCCTACTCGTTGCACGACCAGATGCTTACCAGCCTGTACTTGAACTGTCGGGACCTGACCAAATCCGGTGCAGACAGCTGGAAACTGAAATCATTGGAATCAATCATGAACAAGTGGGATTCCACCTTCTCACCCGCTGGCTCTTTCCTGACAGCCTCCTCTGCGCCGTTGGATTCCATCACCACCCTGCCCCCCCCCCTGCCAACCTATTATATGCTGTCATCGTTCAGCTCAGCGACGCCCTCAGTCTCTTCGCATCTGTTCAGGATCCGCCGACAAAAAAAGCCCCCCTGCTCCCTCAAATCCAGCAGATCCTCCCTGAAAGCGCACACCTATGGAAACAGTGTGCCATTAAAGTCAACGAAGAACAATTGCAAAAATGGATGGTAGCTCTCCAGGTGAGCTATGAACAAGATAGTGGCATCCTCAATATTTTCACGTCTTCGTAAGACAGATAATGAAAGTCACAAACATCAAAAGAACAATTCGAAGTACCAAACGACTTACAAATATTATTAAAGTTCTCTCGAAGTTTGGCTTTAAAGAAATTATCACAGACCTTGGCCTGGATTCCTTCAGCAGTGGCAAGAATAGCAGTGACATTCCTGAAGAAAGCAATCAGGTCGATGCCACTACCTCACGTCCTGTGCGGATGCGTTTGGTGCTTGAAGAACTGGGCCCGACATATATCAAACTCGGACAGATACTCGCCACTCGCCCCGATCTTATTCCACCTGAATGGGCTCAGGAATTCAAACATCTCCAAGACAACTGTGGCCAGGTCCCATTCGACAAAATTGAAGAAGTTCTTATCCAGGAATTTCCAGCACGACTTCACCAGCTCTTTTCCTCCATTGACGAAATACCCCTTGCAGCAGCATCAATGGCACAGGTACACCGGGCGACACTCGTAGACGGCACAGCTGTTGTCTTAAAAGTTCTGCGCCCAGGCAATAGAAAGCTTGTGGAAGAGGATATGGCTCTTCTTGAATGGCTGGCCCAGTTTGTCGAAGATTATTTTTCTAATCTTGGCTATAGCCCGGTAGCCGTTGCAGCAGAATTCTCACGGGAAATCACCAAAGAGATGAACTTCCTCCAGGAAGCTCAGGCAACTGATAAGTTACGTCGCTACTTTGAAGATGACCCTAATATTAGTTTCCCTAAGGTGTACCGCGATGCCACCACGCGTAACGTACTGACGCTGGAAGAAATTAAAGGACGACCGTTATCATCTGTTGATCCCAAAAGCCTCCGCCCTGAAGAGAGAAGAAAAATTGTTGCCAATGGAACAGATGCTGTTTTCAAGCAATGTCTCCGCTATGGATTTTTCCATGCTGACCCTCACCCTGGTAACATATTCCTGCTTCCTGGACAAAAGCTCTGTTTTATTGATTGTGGGATGACTGGACGTCTGGACAAAAAAACGGCTGAACAACTCATAGATCTGGTTGCAGCCATCAGTCAGGGAGATATAGACAAACTCTGTCGAGTGGTGGTCGAACTCACCGATGTGGATCCTGCAGTTACAGACAGAAGGGATTTCAGGACAGATGCACAGATCATGGCATCTACCTTCGAGGATGCTGACTTAAAACAGCTTGATATTACAAAGTTGCTTTCTGACTTTTTTAACATGCTGCAGCGCTATCAAATCATCTGCCCCAGCGATCTCATCATGCTGACTAAAGCACTCACAACCATCGATGGGGTGGCAGAGCACTTTGACCCGTCCTTCAATGTACTGGCTCATGTCGAACCTCAGATTATGGAAGTTGTAACAAAACGCTACGGGTTCACCGCACTTCGGCATCGCATGCAGAAAAGCATGAACGATTACATTGGGCTCATAGAAAACTTACCCCTGGATGTGCAGCGAATCATGGATCAGGTACGGCACAACCGACTGACCCTGAACCTTGAGATGAAACGGGTTGAACACCTTGCCGACAAGATTGATCTTTCAAGCCGAGTTATGGGAATTTCCATGATTATCTCTGCTCTTATCGTGGGCTCTTCCATTCTAATTCTTGCGGATTCACTGGCTAAAAAACAGGGAATATTAGGAATTATTGGGATTATCGGGCTTGTCGGTTCCGGCTTGTACTCAGTCGGATTTGTGGCATCTTCATTACTGCCCAAGAAAAAGAAAAAATGAAACGAGACACGTTGAATCAGGGATAATGTCAGGGGAAAAATTGGGACAAACGAAACGAAAACACAAGCCCACCTAGCCCTTTTGACATTTTACTTAGTCGAGAGAATCTCCCACCTTATTACATATTCCAGCAAAAGAGCTGGCGTCAAGACTTGACTGGCCCACAAAAAGCCCCGAGAGCTCGGGAAGAGCGACATACTCAGCAACATTCTCAAGCTGTAAAGAACCGCCATACACGACGGGCCTTCCTGCCTGTACCTGATTGATAAACTTCGCTGCTTCTGCTACGCTCCTGGCCGATTCCGGAATCCGTGTCATCGCTGCCTCTTTAGGACCATAAGCAACAAGCAGTTCATCACAATCGATATCATTTAAGGCCATGAGCTGGGACATTGCATAGGGTTGATCGATACAGACAATGGGCTTAAGGCCTGCATCCACTGTTTCTGACATCTTGTTAGCTATGTCCTGGGAGGTTTCATGAAAGTAACGCCTTCGTTCTGAATGGCCAATGATTACATACTCAACCATCCCTTTAATCATATCTGCAGCAACAGCCCCTGTGTAGGAACCTTTTGGGAAGGGAGATACGTCCTGAGCGGCAAGAGAAAGGTTTTTCAAATCAAGCGCATGGACATATTCGGACAAACTACAGAGACAGATAAAAGAAGGCGCAATAATAACCTCCAAGCCATCGACGGGTCGATAGAGGCCTGCAAACTCGGAAAACCATTCCTGAGCAGCCTTTCTGTTCTTATTACTTTTCCAGTTACCAATGACGTATTTTTTCATACACACCTCCCGGACAATTATTCATGCAGAAACAGCTTCAATTTTAGACCGAACACTCTCTGCGCTTACTCCACGAATAAGAACACTCTTATTTCGAGATTGCAGTCCGTGTTTTATCTCCAGATCCTTCTTTTTTACGTTCAGAAATGAGGCAAGAAATTTGATCACTGCAGCGTTGGCCTTGCCATCAACAGGAGGTGCTGTGAGAGCAATCTTCACTGCGTCATCATACAATCCAGCAAACCTGTCGCGGGACGCACGTGGCTGGACATACACTCTCAGCAGGACTCGTCCATCCCTGTTCATGGAGAGATAAGAGCTGGTTTTCATTCAAGAAGAGTGATCCTTCTTATCCTCACCGGTCTCCAAACTAAACATATCCTTGAGACTAAAAACATCATCACCCGTTTCGCCAGCATCCTCATCCCCCAAAAGAGACTCAAGAACCTCTTCATCTATGCTTGCACTGGAGTGGACAGGACTATCATTCAATTTATCCATATCACCAGAAGCAATTGAGCCGTCATCATTGATCTCAATTGTTTGAAACAGTTCATCATAGTCTTCAGGCTCTTCTGCTATGACACCCTCTGGAGTTACACTTTCCTCCTCTTCATCGTCAGGGTAAAACACTTCAATTGTTTCAAGGTAACTTTGCAGGGTCACCTTCAAATCCGCTTTAACTTCTCCTTTTTTCTTTTTCAGAGCATCAATTTCACGCGGTAGACGCTCCAACTCCTCGTGAGCATCATCACGGATTTTATTAATTTCAGACTCTACCTCTGCAATCATCTCTGCTGCCTGGATCTTGCTTTTTTCTTTAAGATCTTGAGCAAACCGCTGGGCAGTGGCCAGAGTTGATTTAAAATCAACCTCTTCTTTTTTTAGATCATGATTTTGCTCATAAAGAATCTCTATCTTATTCTGAAGGCTGTTTTTTTCTGCCTCAACCTCCTTGAGGGTCGCCTCAACTTCCTCAATCCTGGCACTTGCGGCACTAACCTCTTCATCACGTTCCGCGTTTTCCTGCTCCATGTCAGCAATACGCAGCTGCAACTCCTCAACTTCCTTGGTCAGTTCCTTTACCTTTTCTTCTTTTTGGGTACAGCCATCCTTGAGTTCTTCAGATATTTTCCTGGTAAACTCCATATCTGTTTCCAGAGAACCGGTATAATCTGCCGAATTTCCTTTTTCTTTATGCAGAACTTCAAGCTCTTCTGATTGCTGTTTACACAGCTGCTGCAATTCAAAAAATTCATCTGCAATAGTCTCCAGATAATCCCGCACTTCCAGCGGGTCACACCCTCTGAATTTGAGCTGAAATTCCTGATCTTTAATTAATTGTGGAGTAATAGCCATAATAAATCCCTCTTTAACCCATGCCCATTGCCAACTGCTTTAAGGTCGGCACCAGAAAACTCTGAAGAAACATAATCACCATAATTAAAATCATAGGGGAAAAATCAATCCCGCCCATGCTCATAGGAATAAGGCGCCTGATACGACTCAACAACGGTTCGGTTACATCATACAAAAAACGAACGATGGGATTAGAAGGATCCGCATTCACCCAGGATATGACTGCCCTGCCAATAATGATCCACATATAGGCCGTGAGCAAAAAATCGATCAACTGAGCTATGGCCATCATAAAATTATTTACAACAAACATTGTAATACTCCATATTTATTTTTTTGAGCAACGCCTACGCAACTCCGGTCCCCGGAGGAACCGGTGCACTCACCGTGGAGAGCACCAGACGACTTTTGCCATCCTCCTCCACCTTGGCAGCAAGGACCATTCCCTGGGATTCCACTCCCATCAGTTTTACAGGTTGCAGGTTCGCCACAATCAACACCTGCATCCCCGGAAGATCTTGCGGTTTATAGAATTCTGCAATCCCAGCTACAATTACCCGTTCTTCAGGTGCCCTGACGGTGAGTTTCAACAGACGATTCGATTTTGCAACGGGTTCAGCAGCCACTATTTCAGCTACGCGTAATTCCACCTTCTGAAATTGGTCAAAGCTTATGACGCCTTCAATACTTTCATTGTTTAGCTTATCCTTTGTTGCATTCTTTGTATTCTTGGTATTCTTGGTTACTTTCTGCTTTGGAGACTGCTCCTTCTTTTTCGTATCAATTCGTGGAAAGAGAGCATCAATCGGTTGTAAGGTGGTACCAGCCTCAAGTTTTCCCCAACCGCAATTACCATTCAGATCCTGAACCAAAGGACTATCCTCTGTAAGTCCAAGTCCTTCTGCCATTCTTTTGCACGTCCCAGGCATCACCGGTTGCAGCAACAGAGTGAGGAGACGCAGCGTCTCTGCAAGATTATAAAGCACCGTATGCAGACGTCCGACACGTTCTGTATCTTTAACAAGAACCCATGGTTCATTGGTCACAATGTATTTATTGGCCTGGCTGATCAGCTCCCATACCGCCTGAAGACTGCGGTGAAACTGAAAGCCATTCATGGTTTCCCGGTATGTGACAAGAACTTTTTCCGCAAGATCCGAAAGGACGGTGTCGTCATCGGCACTCACTGGTGTTGGCACCACACTATTAGTGTACTTGACCAGCATGGCAATGGAGCGACTGTAAAGATTCCCCAGATCATTGGCAAGATCTGCATTTTTTCGTGTCACAATTGCATCGGAACCAAATGAGGCATCCAGGCCAAAAGACATCTCTCGCAGGGTAAAATAGCGGATACTGTCCACGCCATACTCTTTGATCAATTCAGCTGGCCGTACCACATTCCCTATGCTTTTTGACATTTTCGTTTCATCCACATTCCAATACCCGTGGACATGGAGCTTACGATACAGCGGCAGCCCCATGGCAAGAATCATGGTGGGCCAGTAGATGGCATGGGGTTTAAGAATATCCTTGGCGATTACATGTTCGGCTACATCCCAGTACTCTGAAAAGTTTTCACCATCGGGATAGCCAATTCCGGTGAGATAATTAATAAGAGCATCAAACCAGACATAGGTTACAAAATTTTCATCAAAGGGCAAAGGAATGCCCCAGGTGAGACGGGATGTTGGTCGTGATATGCAGAGGTCTTCAAGGGGCTCACTCAAAAAAGAGAGCACCTCATTTTTATACCGTTCAGGTGTTATAAAATCCGGATTTGCATTGATATGATCAATCAGATCCTGCTGATACTTAGACATCCGAAAGAAATAATTTTCTTCAGTAATCTCATCGGGCGCAGTTTGATGATCAGGGCATTTCCCGTCAACCAGCTCTTTTTCTGTGAGAAATCGTTCGCATCCCGTGCAGTACTGCCCTGTATATTTATCAAAGTAGATGTCACCTTTGTCATAGACCTGTTGCAATATAGACTGCACTGTGGTCACGTGATTCGTATCGGTGGTACGGATAAAATTATCAGGTACAACGTCGAGCAGTGGCCATGTCTCACGAAACATGCCACTGATTCGATCAACATATTCTTTGGGGCTCACCCCTTCTTTGGCTGCTGCTTCTGCTATCTTATCACCATGCTCATCGGTTCCGGTCTGGAACCTGACTGTGTCACCACACAAACGCCTGAATCTGGCGTAGGTATCAGCAACGATGGTGGTATAGGCGTGGCCCAGGTGAGGCTGCGCGTTTACATAGTAAATAGGGGTAGTTATATATGTTGTCATTGTATAGAAAAACTCTCCGACAGATTACTTTTTATCCTCTGTCTTCAGATCCTTTTTTTCTTTATTCGGTTTCTTTTCCGATCGTACAGGTTCAGCATTCTTCCACTGTTCCGCCTTTAGAATCTGAACAGCACCCTCCTCATCCACCACCTGCAGTGTGGACTGCAGAGGGTTTTGACGTCTCACTCGATAACAGTGGCCGCCAACCATAATCTTCTTTCCGGGACGCGGCATCCCCTTACGTTCTCTTTTATAAGTCTCAAACTCATAGGTTAAGCAGCAGAGCAGACGATTACACACTCCAGAAATTTTTGATGGGTTCAGAGGGAGATCCTGTTCCTTAGCCATCTTGATGGTGACGGAATCAAATTTCTTCATATGACCCGAACAGCAGAGCTCGCGACCACATGTCCCAAGACCTCCAATCATCTTAGTCTCATGACGAACCCCGACCTGACGCATCTCAACCCGGGTCCGGAACTCCTGCACCAGGTCCTTGACCAGAGCCCTGAAATCCACACGTTTATCTGCAGTGAAATAAAAAATCATTTTACTGCCGTTAAAAAATCGTTCAACCCGCACCAGACGCATCTGCAGCGTATGCCGCAGTATCAATTCCTTACAGGTGGTAAAAGCTACAGCTTCTTCAACGGGAATATTCTCATAGCGATTGCACTCCTCATGGCTTGCGCGACGCGAGATTTCATAGCTTGCCCGTCGTGCAACTTCCGACTCTCGACAGGCGGGGGCCATGCGAATAATTCCGGCCGGTTCCAGGCCGTATTCACCCCGTACCATCACTACATCGCCTCTTTGCAAATCGTCAAGAGAGGTTGATGCCGTGAATTCCTGCCCCATGGCACGAAACCGAATACGATAGAAATATTGCACTACCGCTTCCTTCCCGCTTCCCGGTTCAGATTGTTTTTTTTCATTTTGTTGCTGTTCTGCTACCATAATTCCTTCTATTCTTTCAGCCGAAAGAGGAGCACTTCGCAAACAAGTGTTCGATTACAATTTCTGGCAAGTTCTTTTTCTGCCTGATTAATGGCTTGTAGTTTAGCAAAAAACTGTTCACAATTCCAGCCTTTCCGTGTATTCAGCGACCCTGAATCCACCTGTTGGCCTTGAATTTCAAAAAGACAATCCCTGATCCAAAGTCTGATAAGCGAGAAAAGATGGGGTAAATCTTCCTTTAAGGCAGCCATTGCTTCCGCCTTCCTTAATATTTTGGAGACATCCAAGGCTTCATCACCACTCTGCTCTAAAAGCAAGCCAAGCAAATCCTGCCAGAACTCTACCAGCTCCTTGCGCTGAAGCAGCTGAGCCCTCCCAGGACTGCCTTCAGCCAATCGTGCAAGGAGTGTGGCCGTCTCCATTTCCAGGTTTCCATCCTGTCCTCTGAGGATCTCGGTGGTTTCTGCAGCACTTAATGCATAAAATGGAATTGTCTGGCATCTGGAAATAATGGTCTGCAGCACGTTTCCCGCTGAATCCGCGGTAAGAATCAACAGGTTATTTGGCGGCGGCTCCTCCAGGGTCTTCAGAAGACTGTTTGCCGCCTCCTGACGCATGGTATGCACGTCTTCGATTAGTACCACACGAATCTTCGCCTCATAGGGGGCAAAAGAGAGAACTTTAATAAGTTTTCGAATCTGAGCAATTTTGATAGCGCCCTTTTCAGGAGAAACAAGCAGAAAATCAGGGTGCGTCCCTGCAGAAAATTTTTTACAGGAAGTACAGACGCCACAGGCCGACAGTCCCTGCCCCTGCTTACAATTTACTGCGGCAGCCAGGCCTCTTGCAAGCAGCTGCTTGCCTACACCTTGAGGCCCCCGGAAAAGATAGGCATGAGCCAGACGTTCAGCAACAATGCTTCTGCTTAGCAAATTTTTAGCCCGATGCTGACCATAAAAGGGCTTATTGGCTATTTGAAGATCAGATGCTGCACTGTTTACTTTTGGCCCCATGATACAACTCGTCAAAAAACACCCTAGACATTAAAACGAAAATTCAGGCAATCACCATCTGCCACGACATATTCCTTTCCCTCGGAACGCATCAAGCCTTTTTCCTTGGCCTTATTCTCGCCATCACAGGCCACGAAATCATCATAGCTTATGGTCTCGGCACGAATAAAACCCCGTTCAAAGTCGGAATGAATTTTCCCTGCTGCACCCGGTGCTTTGGTACCAAGGGTGATAGTCCAGGCACGGGTCTCCTTTTCACCAACGGTGAAATAGGTGATCAGCCCGAGTAATTTGTAGCCGGCAGCAATCAGGCGATTCAGCCCCGGTTCTTCCATTCCCATATCCGCCAGAAATTCCCGCTGTTCCTCCTGATCTAACTGGCTCAGCTCCTGTTCAATGGAGCCTGCGATGATAACCACTCCATCACCGTCTTCTTGAGCAAGTTTTTCCAATGCCCGGACATGATCATTTCCACTTATCACATCATCTTCCTGGACATTGGCCACATAGAGCACGGGCTTATCGGTGAGAAGACACATTTCTTTCATCATCTCGACCTCCATGTCACCATCGAGTTCAAGGGTTCTGGCCGATGCTCCGCCATCGAGAACATCACGGAGACGCTCAAGAAAAACAGCCTGAACCTTCAGTGTCTTATCACCAGATTTTGCCAGAGACTGAGCTTTTTTCAACCTCTTTTCCACGGCATCAAGGTCAGCAAGAATCAGTTCCATGGTAATGACTTCCTTATCCCTGACAGGGTCTATGGAGCCATCCACATGGACAATATTTTCATCCTCGAAACAGCGGACAACGTGCACAAGAGCATCCACCTGCCTGATATGGCCGAGGAATTGATTTCCAAGCCCTTCACCCTGGCTCGCCCCTTTAACAAGACCCGCAATATCCACAAACTCCATCTGTGTGGCTACCTTTCGCCTTGTTTTGGCCATTTCAGCAAGGACGTCCAGGCGCTTATCCGGAACTGGTACTATACCCACATTGGGTTCAATAGTACAAAATGGATAATTTTCGGCATCAATACCGGCCGCAGTTAAAGCATTAAAAATTGTAGACTTCCCCACATTTGGAAGCCCAACGATCCCACAACGAAAACCCATATATAAACTCCTCACCCATAAAAGAGTGTAAAAAACTAGCAATATCAAACGTAACGACAAATAATAAAAAATAGAATAGTATACTCTGCCCAAAGAGAAAAAGCCCATTTTTTTGCAAGGAGCAGCGCATGAGCAAAACTTCCATATTAATCAGCAACGTCACGCTGTTCACGGATCCGGACACAGCCCCAGCAGACAAACAGTGGCTTTTATGTAAAGATGATCTCATCCACTCCTTTGGCTCCATGGAGTCTCTTCCTGAAAGTCCAAAGGCTGTCCTGATTGACGGGACTGACAAGCTGCTGATGCCAGGCCTGATCAACGCTCACAACCACTGCGCGATGACGTTATTTCGAGGACTTGCTGATGACCTTGAACTTAGCGAATGGCTGAACAAGCATATCTTTCCGGCAGAAGCTGCTCACGTTAACAAAGAGATGGTCTACTGGTGTACAAAACTTGCCGCTGCTGAAATGATCCTCTCCGGTACAACCACTGTGGCAGATGGTTACTTTCATGAGGACCAGGCGGCACGGGCATTCCTCGAATCTGGAATCCGGGCTATCCCCGCCCAGGGTATTGTTGATTTCCCCGCCCCAGGCGTTACAGATCCTACAACAAATATTGATGCCGTTGAGACCTTCCTGGCTGAGTGGAAGGATAAGGATGACAATATCACTCCGGCTGTCTTCGCCCATTCACCCTACACCTGTTGCCCACAGACCTTACAGGCAGCCAAAGCTCTGGCTACACGGTATCATGTCCCATTTTTCATTCATATTGCAGAAAGCAAAATTGAGCAGGACATCATTATGGACCCACGGGGAACAAGTCCGATTCGTCACCTTGCAGCTCTTGATCTGCTCGACAAAGATACTGTTCTTATTCACTGTGTCTGGCTTGACGAGGCCGACCGGGAAATCATTCTGGAAAGCGGAGCTGGAGTAGTGGTTTGCCCGCAGAGCCACCTCAAGCTGGCATCGGGTATTGCAGAAGCTGCAACCATGGATGCAATGGGCATCCCCATCGGCCTCGGAACAGATGGAAGTGCCTCCAATAACAGCCTGGACCTTTTTCGTGAAATGGACATCCTGGCAAAGACCCAGAAGCTGCGAACACTTGATGCCACTGCCATGCCGGCCAGAAAAGCTCTTAAGGCAGCAACAATACAAAATGCAAAGATCCTGGGCCTTGCAAACGTTGGAAGAATCGCTCCCGAATATAAGGCTGACCTCATCCTGCTCGACACAAACCAGCCTCACCGGCAGCCCTTCTACAACAGTGATTCCCTGGTTTACAGCGGTGGCGGAGCAGACGTTGAGACAGTAATAATCAATGGCAGAGTCATACTCAAAGACCGCAAACTCCTCTCCTTTGATCTCGATCAATGCATGACAGAAGTTCGGAAACTTGCCGCCCCGTTAGGACTATTATAAGCCTCCATCCGTTCTCTTCAAGCATCTATTACCTCTCATTCTTTGGGGTACGATTGGCAATCACAATTCCCGAAACAACGAGCAACGCACTATAAAAATGGAGGCTACTGATTGCCTCATCGAGAACAAGATATGCCAAAAAGCCACTAAAAAGTGGCAGACTGTAATAAATCATGCCAGCCCTTGCAGGACCAACCATCTGTATCGCCTTGTTCCAGAGAAGAAAGGCAATTAGCGCCGCAAAAACACCCACGTAAAGAATTGCCAGAATAGTCTTTGTCTCAAACTGTACCGTAGGGCATATCGCCCGCTCCCAAAAGTAAAAAGGCAGTAGGAAAAAAAGTCCCAAAAGAAAGGTACTGAGCTGAAACGCCCAGGCTCCGAGCTCTTTGGGTTTCCGTTTCAACAGAATACTATAGACAGCAAAGATCAGGGCAGCCAAGACCATCCAGATATCACCGATGGCAAAGGACAGATGAAGGAGCTCAGCCAGGTTCCCCCTGGTGATCAGCAGCACAACCCCTGCCACCACAAGCAGAATTCCAATCCCCTTATTCACGGTAATAGCTTCACGACAAAAAATTCGCAACAGGATAACAATGAAAATTGGAAATGTGATCGAAATCAATGACAGATTAATGGCGGTCGTGGTCTGTCCGGCAAGATAGATAAGGGTATTAAAGCTTGTGATTCCAAGAAAAGAAGTGGCTGCAAGATAGGGAAGATGTTTTCTGAGAAGATCCCACTCTGCAATAAGTGGTTTGAGAGCAAAGGGGAGGAAAACCAGAACGGCCACGAGCCATCGCCAAAAAGCCAGACTGACCGGGGGGATGCTTTCATTTAAGCCACGGGCAATAATAAAATTCCCGGACCAAATTGCCGTTGCAGCAAGGGCACACAAGTACCCGACAAGCCGGTTAGGTGGACCTGTCTTCAAGAGAACCTGAATCCCTCTGTATATTCTGGAAGGGCATAGGATCTTTTTATTTCTTCAGGAGATGCATTGGAGCCGCTGAACTGCAAAACAACATTCTTGCCCTGCAACTGTTCCCGTAGACGAATGGCAGCCATTAACGTTGCAGCCCCGGCACCTTCCACAAGATTCTGAGTGTAATGGGCTGCAAGAGCTACCCCCTGGTAAATTTCAGTTTCTGACAGAAGCACAAAGTCTTCCAAACCGTTCCTATAGATTTCAAATGGCATTTCATAGCCGGTCCCGGTTGCAAAGCCGCCGGCAAAGGTTTGGTTTGCAGCTTGCTGGATTGTTCCAGATTTCCAGGACAGACAGGCTGCACAGGAACGCTCAGCCTGTACTGCATAGATTTCAACACGGGGAGAAATGGCTTTGAGTACCGTTACTGCTGCTGCCGCTTCACTTCCTGCACCGAGTGGGACAATGACCGCATCTACATCGGGAAGGGATTCCAAAATCTCAAGAAATTCTGTAGCAACACCGTTTATTAAATGGGGCTCATTGGCAGGATGGACATAATAGAGCCCCCGTTCTTCTGCGATTTTTTCAACAACCCTGGAAGACTCCTCAAAGGTTTTCCCAGCCTCAATAAGCTCGGCACCAGCCTCACGAATTTTCCGATTCTTGGCTGGATTATTATTTTCGGGCACCACAACCACGGCAGTAAGACCAAGCCATAAAGCAGCAGTAGCCACTGAAATTCCATGGTTTCCCGTTGAAAAGCTTATCACCCCGGTCACCCCAGCCTGTTTCAGGTGATGCATCAGATTGACACCGCCACGCACCTTAAAGGAGCCGGTTGGATTATGATTTTCATGCTTGATATAAATCCTGGCACCCAGCAATTTTGACAGACCGTCGTACCGTGTCAAATTGCTTGGAAGGAGATATCTGGAGACCGATGCCCTGGCTCGAATTACCTCAGCCAGGGAAACAGGATAGTCTTTGTGAGTCATGATCATGTTTAAAAGGCAAGTTTAAGAATCGCAAAACCACCAATCAGCATAACAACGAAGGCAATACAGAGAAGGTTGAAATATTTGTCTATAAACTGTTTAGCCGGTTCCCCCCATTTATGAAGGAGCCAGGCGACAAGAAAAAACCGGCAGGCTCTGGCCGCAATAGAGGCCATAACAAAGATGGGAATATTAACGTGAGCCACACCTGCTGTGATGGTGGTCAGCTTATAGGGTAGTGGTGTCAGCCCGAAGATAAAGACGATCCAGGCATTCCAGTGATCGTAGACCTGAAACAGATACTCCCCCCCGAGGGCACTGCCCATACTTGAAATAAGATATGACGGGAGGGCGATATCGAGCCGTCCGTCCACATCAACCAGGGTCATATGGGCTACATTTTCAACAATCCAGCGCCCCATGGTATCCCAGGCAAAGACACCGATTCCATACCCCGCAAGCCCACCTGCCACCGAGGCCAGGGTGCACCAGAAAGCATACTTGTACCAGCGGCTTGTTGCCCCAAGCACCAGGGCTATCAGCAGCACATCGGGGGGGATTGGAAAAAAACTTGACTCGGCAAAGGAGAGGACAACAAGCGCCAGCAAGCCATACTTACTATCTGCCCAGCGCAACATCCAGTCATAGAGACGGCGTATCAGGCCAACTTTCTTTGGTGGTTTTTCAGTCATAATTCTATATTTTTTTTTCAGACAGGCAATATACAGATAGCTGTTACTTCCAGCCGTGTTCTCCGATCAAACTAACAAAACGAACGCTCTCGAGACGTTCCACAGTGATCTCACCATCTTTTTTAGTAAGATAGTGCAACTCCTGCACATCGCGATCACCAACAGGAATCACCATGCGTCCCGGATCTGCAAGCTGATCTATTAAGGGTTGGGGGATTTCAGGGCCACCTGCTGTTACAATGATGGCATCATAGGGTGCATACTCCTGCCAGCCCATGGTACCATCATCGAGACGGGAAAGGATATTATAATAATGGAGCAGATCAAAAACCTTACGGGCCCCGGAGAGAAGGTTATTAATTCTCTCGACGGTATACACTTTCTCAGACAATCTTGAGAGAATGGCAGCCTGGTATCCTGAGCCGGTACCAATTTCCAGGACCTTTTCATCGCCCTGGAGTTGCAGAGCCTGGGTCATTGCAGCGACAACGAGAGGTTGTGAAATTGTCTGGTCACTGGCAATGGGAAGGGGATGATCCCCATAAGCTATCGCCTGCTGGGCATCTTCAACAAAGAGATGCCTGGGCACCTCTGACATCGCTTTTAAAACGCGTTCGTCACTGATACCACGGCCCAGGAGTTGCTCCTGCACCATACGCTCCCGTACTGTGACAAAACGGTCTATCACTTCTTTTCAGTCTCTTGCCAGGAATAATCGTCCTGCCAGTCAAACTCATCATCATTGTATCCGCGATAATTGCACGTTTTAACCGTATCACCGGAAAGGGTGATAACCACCATATTATAACCATCTGCGTTAAAGGCACCACCCACCAGAGGTGTATCCTGGAGCAGTGACCGATCTTCCTCGTAATAAACCCACTCCTCGGTTTCAGGAGTGACCATACGTTTGGAATCAGGCTCTCCCATAAGAGTAATTACCTCTTCACGAGTGGACTGGCCGGCCTGTATCATGCTCACATCGGAGACCAAATGGCGTGTAGGGTTGGAACAGCCTGTCAGAAACAGGGCAGGAATCAGAAGACTGAGAAGAGAAAAAGAACGAAGGATGTTTAACATAGGAATCTCCAGCTCAAAAAAAGAACGATTGAAAAAAACCGTGAAGTTACTATTTTTCAACCGTTCTATAGCGTGATGAGGTGCTTTTTACAATAATTAAGTGAATCAGGCACCGACAGCTTTATTAAGAATTTTATAGTTTCTCTCGACCATCACCATTGGATCAACCACAAGACCTGCCTGGATCATTGCATTGTCATAGATCTGTGCTGCCACATCGGCGGCAAAAGACTCATCACTTTTTACAAGCTCAGCGAGCTGTTTGATCAATGGACTGGTAAGGTTAATCTCAAGATTCTTTTTACTCGCCTCGGGAGAAAGGCCTTTTTCCATACGGCTTGCAGCCATAATCCGTTCCATTGAAGAGGTCATATAGCTATCGGGATTCACGATCATCGCAGGAGAATCCACCAGACGCTTTGACTCGAGAACATCGGCCACCTTATCATCAAGGGTTTTCTTCAGCCAGGTCACAAGATCAGCACTGGCATCGCTATCCAACTTATCGGTGCTATCCTTGTCGCTATCCGAATCATCGCCGCTCTTTGAAAGATCAAGATCGGAGCGATCAGCAGAAACGAGTTTTTTGCCATCAAACTCACCTAAGTGGTTGAGAACAAAGTCGTCAATGGGTTCCATTGTGTAGACAATTTCGATACCCTTTTTAGTGAACATCTCGACATAGGGACCAGCTTCAATAGCGGCACGACTTGGACCATTGATGTAGTAAATTTCTTCCTGACCTTCTTTCATGCGTTCAACATAGTCAGCAAGTGACGTAGGCTTGCCATCTTCCGAGCGGGAGGACTCAAAACGAACCAGCTGGGCCAGTTCTTTCTGAAACTCATAGTCCGATGTCACACCTTCTTTCAAGTAGATACCAAAGGTATTCCAGAATTCAAGATAGTAATCGGAATCACGCTTGGCCTCCTCTGCCAGAAACTTGAGAAAACGCTTGGTGATCACTTTACGAAGCTTCATCACCAGCGCATTATCCTGCAGGGCCTGGCGAGAAATATTCAAGGGCAGGTCTTCACTGTCCACCACGCCTTTTAAGAAGCGCAGCCATTCGGGAAGAATATTCTCTGAATGCTGATCGATCAATACCCTTTGGCAATAAAGGTTTACGCCGGGGTCAACACGGCCAAAGCCCATGGATTCAAAGTTTTCCTTGGGTGCAAACAGAACTGCGTTAATGGCCAGTGGTGCATCAAATGAAAAATGAAGACGATAATGGGGTTCATCCACGGCATTACCGACAAATTTATAGAAATCAGTATACTCTTCATCGGTGATCTCGCTTTTATTTCTTGTCCAGATCGCCTGAACCGTATTGACGGTCTCACCTTCAAGTTTGATAGGAAAGGGAACAAAGGTGGAGTATTGCTTGATGATACCCTCAACTTTCCACTTCTTATCATAATCGTGGGCATCATCCTTCAATTCAATGATAATTTTCGTACCACGATGGAGGCCCGAAGCTTCAGAGATGGAAAAGCTTCCAGCACCTTCTGAAACCCATTCGTTTCCTTCGGAGCCATCCCAGGAACGGCTCTGCACGGTAACTTTCTTGCCTGCCATAAAGGCTGCATAAAAGCCCACGCCAAACTGACCAATCAGGCTCACATCTTTACGTGCAGCTTCTGCAAGTTCTTCGACAAAAAGCCCGGAACCGGAATGAGCGATGGTACCAAGATTGGTCTCAAGCTCCGCCCGGGTCATTCCGATGCCGGTATCGGTAATCGTCATGGTATGCTTTTCTTCGTCAAGATCAATGCTTACCTCTAAGGGTACATGGGCATCAAAGACCTCATCTTTGGTCAAGCTCTCATGGCGCATCTTTTCAAGAGCATCGGAGCTATTGGAAATAAGCTCACGAATAAAAATATCCCGCTCAGTATAGAGCGAATTAATAACGATATCTAAAAGTTTTTTAGTTTCCGCCTGAAACTCATGGGTTGTTGTCTGATCTGTCATTTTAGTATTCTCCTCTTCCGATTCATAAAGAATAAAGGGAAAAACTCCCCTCAATTCCATTGCTTTTTCTTATCAAGTCGGCCAAAATGATAAGCATATATGCTTTGCTGTCAAGCCATCGGCGAAGTAGAACCACACAAACCATTACCCGAGTATGGAATCAATGAAAAAAGACACCCTGATCATCGGAGCCGGACTTTCAGGACTGACAGTTGCCTGGAAGCTGAAACAAATCCCTGGCCATTCCATCCTCCTTCTTGAACAATCTGACAGAGCAGGCGGGGCAATCTCCAGCCACGCAGAAGATGCCTACCTTGCAGAGGGCGGCCCCCATGGATTCCTTGACAACTGTATGGAATCACAGGCCCTCCTCACTGAAACAGGACTTGACAAGGAATGTCTCAAGGCACCGCTTTCCAAATTTGTTCGCTATGTCTGTATGGATGGCAAACTCAGACTCATCCCCCAATCGCCTCCTAAAATTCTTGCCGCCCCGCTTATCTCCCCCCTTGCCAAGTTACGGGTTGCCGGAGACTTTTTCAAAAAACCGCTACCGGGTGAACCCACGGTAAGTAAATGGGTAGAGCATCGTTTTGGCAAGGCATTACTCCCCTACGTTGATGCCGTTTTCACTGGAACCTATGCAGGGGACCTGGAACGGCTTGTCATTGACGGAGTTATGCCCGGAGTTCGCAGAATTGAAAAGGAACACGGTTCCGTTATCTACGGGCTGCTGAAAAAAATGAAGGCTGCAAAAAAGGCAACGCAGGGTGAAAAGAAAGGACTCCCTGCCATGACCAGCTTTCCAACCGGAATGGGAAGATTGGCTGAGCGCTTATACGAAAATTTACGCGAAGACGAAATACGACTGAACCATTCCGTAACTACGATTTCACGGGAAAGCGACGGTTGGAAAGTAGAAACGGCAGAAGAAACATTTGAATGCCGTAATCTGGTTCTGGCACTCCCCGTCAATGCATCCCTTGCTCTTCTCTCAAATTTTGTTGCAACACCACCGGTTACAGCAATCCCGGAGGCCAGGATTGTCACCATTGCCATGGGATTTGGTCCGGAAGCGTGCTTACCTCCAGGTTTTGGCTACCTGACGCCTGAGAAAGAACAACGGTTTTGTCTTGGAGCTCTTTTTTCCTCCAATATGTTTCCAGGCCGTGCCCCAAAGGACCATATCCTCTTGGAAGCACTGGTTGGTGGACGGAGACACCCGGAACGTCTGGAACTGGACGATGATACACTAATACAAAAGGCCGTTCAGGACTTACAGCAACTCCTGAACCTTCCCAATCCACCGATCTATGCCAGAGTCCTTCGTCCCCTTGGCGGAATTCCTCAACTGGAAAAGGGGTACCCCGCACTTCTTCAATGGCGAAATGACACGGTGAAAAAAGAAAAAGGATTGTATGTTACAGGATTTGGCTGGGAAGGCATTGGGCTTAACGATATGATCAAGACCGCCTTTCGGGTAAGTGAAGCGATCAAACAGGGCGACCAGGATGGCGGCGAAGAAAACGCCGAGCTAAAAAAAGTTTACTTTTAAACTTGATGGCGTCTAAAAAGGCTTCATCAAACTTCACCAGAAAACATATAAAACAAGAGAATCAGGAAATCTACCGCAGCAGCGGGGCAAATGCCAAATGTATCCGGTATCTGCCCCTCCACTTTATCAAAAAAAAGATTCTGATTTGCACTGAAACTCAACTGATAGACCTGCAACATAGCTTTTTTCTACCTGAAAGAGAGTGGTTCAGGTGGTTTCCGACAAATCATTCCGCAAGCGAAGAATGAGCGAGGACGTTTGGCGGAAAATACCTGAATCACGGATACTTTATTCAGCTGGTTCCAGAAAAAGCTGAGCTTCAGTACTAATCAGAAAAAAAGACTGCTAAGACAGCACATTACATTCCATCAACAATCTGATTAAACGTCACACTGGGACGCATAACAGCAGAAACCTTGGCAAGTTCCGGCATAAAGTAACCACCAACATCAACCGCCTGTCCCTGACAGCCTATCATTTCTTCAACAATTGTTGCCTCGTTGTCTTCAAGTGCTTTAGCAACACCAGCAAATTTTTCCTGCAAACCAGTGTCTTTTGTCTGCGCAGCAAGTGCTCTTGCCCAGCTCAGGGCCAGATAAAAATGGCTTCCCCGGGTATCAAGCTCACCAACTTTTCGAGATGGAGACTTTTCATTCTCAAGAAAATCACCAATAGCCTGATCCAGAGTCTCGGCAAAGAGTGCCGCTTTCTCATTCTTATATGTCACATAGAGATGTTCAAAGGAAGGTACCATAGCGCAGAATTCGCCTAAAGAATCCCAGCGCAGATGCCCTTCCGTAAGCAGCTGCTGGACATGCTTGGGAGCAGAGCCACCAGCCCCTGTTTCAAAGAGACCGCCTCCATTCATAAGAGGAACAATGGACAGCATCTTGGCACTGGTTCCAAGTTCCAAAATTGGAAAAAGATCGGTGAGGTAATCACGGAGTACATTGCCTGTCACCGAAATTGTATCCTCACCCCTTCTGATACGTGTGATAGATTCTTGCATACCCTGAACAGGTGTAACCATGCGTACGTCAAGGCCTTCCGTGTCATGGCTTGGAAGATACTGTTTCACCTTGGCTATAATTTCAGCATCGTGGCCACGATTAGGATCGAGCCAGAAGAGTGCCGGAGTAGCCGATGCCCTGGCACGGGTCACTGCAAGCTTCACCCAGTCCTGAACAGGTGCATCTTTTGTCTGGCACATTCTAAAGATATCACCCTTTTCAACATCTTGTTCAAGGAGCACGGTGCCGGTTTCATCAACCACACGAACACTTCCATTGGCAGGTGCTTCAAAAGTTTTATCATGAGAGCCATATTCCTCAGCCTTCTGGGCCATAAGCCCGACATTGGAAACACTCCCCATGGTGGCTGGATCAAAGGCACCATTTTTTTGACAATCACGCACAACCTCTTCATAAATAGTGGCATAGCAACGATCAGGGATCATGGCATTGGTGTCATGGAGTTTATCATCTTCCCCCCACATCTTGCCGCCATCACGAACGACAACAGGGAATGAGGCATCGATAATAATATTATTCGGAACATGGAGGTTGGTTATTCCCTTGCTGGAATCCACCATGGCAAGCCCAGGGTTGCCTTTATACACCGCCATGATATCGCTTTTTATCTCTTCTCTTTGTGAATCTGGCAAAGACTCGATACGATCGTAGAGATCGGCAATCCCGTTGTTCACATTTACTCCAAGACTCGCAAGTACTTCCCCATGTTTATCAAAAACGTCTTTATAATATACCAAAACACAGTGACCAAACATGATGGGATCGGAAACCTTCATCATTGTGGCTTTCAAGTGGAGAGACAGAAGAACTCCATCCTTTTTTGCTGCCACAATCTGTTCTGCAAAAAACTCACGCAGTTTGCGAACATTCATAACAGATGTATCAATCACTTCACCTGCAAGGAGCGGAATGCTCGGATTTAATACAGTTGCTGTACCATCTGCAGCCGTACATTCAATTCTCACCTTACATGGAGCACTGACTGTGATTGATTTTTCACTACCATAGAAGTCTCCATCGGCCATATAGCTCACTCGACATTTCGATACCTCCGGCCACTCTTTCATCATACGATGAGGATTTTTCTGACCAAATTTCTTAACAGATGCAGCAGCCCTGCGATCCGAATTCCCCTCACGCAACACAGGATTCACTGCACTTCCAAGCACTTTAGAGTAACGGAGATGCAACTCTTTTTCTTCTGCACTTGCAGGCTCTGCGGGATAATTAGGAATATTGTAGCCTTTATTCTGAAGCTCTTTGATCGCTCCGGTAAGTTGCGGGATGGAGGCACTGACATTAGGCAATTTAACGATATTAGCTGCAGGATCCTTGGCAAGCCTGCCAAGTTCATTTAAGTCATCTGCAATCTGCTGCTCAGTGGTGAGATTTTCAGGAAAGTTGGCAAGAATACGACCTGCCAGGGAAATATCTTTTTCCACTAGTGAAAAGCCAGACCCTCTGGTAAACCCCTGTAAAACAGGTAAAAATGAATAGGAAGCCAGCGCAGGTGCCTCATCAACTTTTGTATAAATAATCTCTTGGATAGTCATAGGAATTCCTCAAATTTCTTCTTTTGTGAATAAAGTGCTGGGTACGTTGAAAGTGCAACATCATAGACGATTTAACAGACCAAAGCCATATGGAAAAAACAGGCACTCATAACAACGATAAGGCAGGAAGGGAGGTGTATTATAGAAAAGAAGGAAAGTAAAAACAGTTTTAGTACTTTAGAAATTCTTTCGAAGTCTGCAATTATATTGTATTTTTTTGAAAAAAATTCGCGAGGACACTTACGCCGGCTTACCATTCATCACCGGTATTAGCCTACATATCAGCCATTTTCCGATCAAGAATGTCCACTTGACGACGCACTGAAGTGTCACACCTGCAAAGCTCTGAAACAACCTTAACAGAATGAAGAACAGTGGCATGATTGCGGTTGAAGATTTTCCCAATCTGGTCCAGAGATTCTTCTGTATGTTTACGCCCCAGATACATGGCTACCTGCCGGGGAAAAGTAATGATTTTTTTTCGTGAACGTGACTGCAGATCTTTATAGCTTACATTGAATTCACGACTGATAAGTTCTCCAATAAGAGCTGTGGTAAGACTTGCTGGCAAGCCCACAATTTCAGCCACAACATCACGTACCATATCCATTCCAACGGTTCCACCGACAAGAGCAGCCTTGGCACTCAAGGAAAGAAGAGCCGACTCAATACGTCGAACATCACCATGAATCTGTTCACTTATGTAAGTGATGGCATCTTCTGCCAAGTCCAACCCACTCTGCGTGGCCTTGTTTTCCACGATACGATATCGGGTGGCAAGATCAGGAGCCTGTATGGTTGTGACAAGCCCTGCACTCATGCGGGAGCGGAATTCATTGTCGATCCCCTTGAGATCTCGTGGTCCATTATTTGCCGTGAGGATTACACGCTTGCCACTTTTAATGAGTGCGTCAAGTAGCTCATTCATCTCCTCCTGGGTTTTTTTCTTTCCCTGCAAAGAATGGACATCTTCCACAAGCAGAAAATCACAATGATCATGATAGTTTGACTTAAAAGCATCCATACTGCCGCTCTGAATACAACGCACCATTTCCGAAGCATACTGCTGGGCAGTCACATAACGCAGTCTTGTTTGAGGAGAATTTGCAAGAAGGGTATGAGCCACCGCGTGGGTCAAATGACTCTTGCCAAGCCCGGTGGAGCTGTTGATATAGAGGCAGGAACCCACCGTATCATCTCCATTAATCAGCGATTTACAAGCAGACTGGGCGAGAAGATTTGATTCGCCAACCATAAATGCATCAAAGGTATAACGAGGATGGAGAGAACGGACAACGGACTTTCGCTTTGGAATATGCGGTAAGCGAAGCTGTCCTTTTGGCTGTGCTGCAGGCAAAACTGCTGTCTCTTTATCACAAAGGACGACCTTACAATCACTTCCCATAAGATCAGTTACAATTTGCTGAACCTTTGTAAGGTGGTTACGACCAAGATGGGCACGATAAAAGCGATCAGGGCAGGCCAGTTTCACCTCATTGGTATCAAAAGAAAGGCACTCAAGGGGCTCAATCCAGAGACTATACACAGAGTCACCAAGATTCTCTTTAAATGCTTCTTTTACCTGTTCCCACGCCATATGTTATCCTCAGCGCATCTCATTTAAAACGAAATCACGCCAAATCCACCAATTATCCAGCTTTTAAAGCTAATATAATCTTTTTTTTAACTACTTAAACAAATCTCTTTGAAGAGAAGATCAGATACCCTTGCCTCTCTTGTTTAATGGACACGGAGTGAGATTCACCACCGCAACTCATGCAGGGGAATTAACCCCACTTCCCCTTTTCGGTCAAAGTCGATTCTGACAAATTTTCCTTTCACTACCACATATTATCTCCCTTACCTCCAACTGCCCATCAGGGGCGGGATTGCAGGATAACATTTTTTTAAACCCTTTATTCATGGGCAAAACAGACAGCACTAATCAATATGCTGTTATCTTCATCTCTTAGTCCATATAAGGCTCAGTTATTAACAAATTTCATTTTTCCTTTAACTTGATATTCCTGAGGAATTATACAATATACGACATATATCTCCATATACCAGGCCCACACACTCAAGGTTCACGCTATATCAAGGAGTACACTGGGTTTTCCTAAAATTTCTTTTTTAAATTTTTTTTCACTGATCCGTACAGTAAAATTCTCAAGAATAATCTTCCATTGCCGGACACCTCCTGCGATGGAACAAACTTCAACGAAATCCTTCCAAAAGAAAAAGACCTATTCCCGAACCCTGGCCAAAGTTAAGACCTGAACCTCCCGTGCTCCGGCCACAAGCAAGGCACGACTACATTCTGAAACAGTTGTACCAGTGGTATACACGTCATCTACAAGAATAATTTTTCTGCCTCTGATTGTATCCTTGCTGGAAACGGCAAAGGCATGACGTAGATTTTTACGCCTTGCGGCGCCATCAAGATCAGTTTGCGGATCTGTGTGACGAACTCTTTGCAAAGCGTCAACCAGAATACAATTCAGATTCTTTGGAAAAAACAGTCTGGCAATCAATACAGCCTGATTAAAGCCACGATACCGTAA
This sequence comes from uncultured Desulfocapsa sp., assembly GCA_964538055.1. Lineage (GTDB taxonomy): Bacteria > Desulfobacterota > Desulfobulbia > Desulfobulbales > Desulfocapsaceae > Desulfocapsa. The sequence continues at coordinate 54,051 of CAZIDU010000007.1, forward strand.
ACGCTTTATGTGTAATGGTACTGGAACAACCCTGTCCTCTTCCTGAAGAGTAACACCTGTCTTCGATGCCAAAATTGCCCGCAGGGCTGGTAAAACGGAAAGATCTCCACCATATTTCAAGCTATGCAAAAGTGTGGATACAGGCTCCTGATAATGCGTAATTGCAACGGCTTTAGAAAAAAGAAGTTTAGTTTTTCTCCTCAGACATGCACCACACAGATGATCTCCTGATGTGGAATTACTCAATTCTCGCCCGCACCCCGTGCACTTAGGCGACTCTATAAACGCAACATCCCTCAAACATTCTTCACACAAAGCTTCTTCCGTCGCTGATAAAAGTTTCGTACATCCCCGACAGGACGGCGGAAACAAAAGATCCTTCCCTGCATTAATCCACTCCTGCATGGCAGCTAATTCCTTCCTACTTATTTAATCTTCACCAAAATACAGTCCTCTCCCTGATAAGGAGACCTCTTTTTTTAAACTGAACCGGTAGCAAAAAGATGACGTTTCAAAAAATCCATGCTATCATGCAAAATTAATTGATTGAACAAAGAAAGATGGCTTCTTGTACAAATTCTAATATATTACACTGTGACACAGGACAACTCTTCTTCAAAAAAACTTCTAGGCGTCCTCATTGGCGGATCTGGTTTAATCGGTGGTACTCTTGCCCACTATTTCAAGACCAGAACCACCGATACCATTGAGTTGCGCGCACCAAGCAGCAAAAAACTCTCCATCAGAAATTCCATCGATATTAAAGACTACCTGAAACGCTTACAGCCAGATTTTGTAATAAATACAGCCATTGCCAATATCGGTTCTGACTCCCAACTGGCACTGGAAGTAAACTATATCGGTGCCCTTAATCTTGCCCGGGCCGCCGCAGCTCTTAAAATTCCCTATATTCATATCAGTTCTGCGGCCACCCTGCCAAATGGCGAGGACCTTACAGAAGAAAATTGCCTGACCATTGAACCAAAGCTCAACAATTACGCAAAATCAAAGCTCATGGCCGAGGAGACCCTCAAACATATGTACAAGACCGTGGGCCTTGATTACACCTGCGTTCGTCTGGCCATTGTGTATGGGGAACATGACCATAAAACCCAGGGATTCCATCGCCTCTTTTTTTCCATTGCCGATGAGTCCATGCCTGTCATGTTCACAAAAAAGAAAGTCATGCATTCCTACTCCAATGCCAACAAGTTCCCCTATTTTATCCATCATCTTTTAATGAACCGTGAAGAATTCCGCGGCCAGACCTACCACTTTGTTGACAAACATCCGGTTGAACTTGCCGATCTTATCCTCACCATTCGTTCCTTCCTTGAGCTCAAAAGTCCAAGAGAGATTTACGTGCCGTATTCAATGGCTATTTTTGGTAAAAAACTACTGGAATTCCTCCTTAAAGGATTATCACGTATCGGGATCAATGGCGGCCTGCCCTCGGAACTCATGTTCCTTGAAAGTTTCTATAAGACTCAAACATTATCCGCCGAAAAACTTCAAAAATCAAGTTTTGTCGACCCCTTTCCAACGGAAACTATTTACACAAAACTGCCGGAACTGGTTGTCTACTATCTTACCCGCTGGACACATGAGAATATGATTTCCACATTCAATGAGGACGTCCTTGGTCCAGATACCATGTCACATGACTTCGACCAATCGCCCACAGATCTGCTCGAAAGTGTTCACCAGGATTCGACTACGCCATTCATTGAGCTCCGTAAACCTTGATGGAACCACAGGTACGCGTAGACTCCGAAAGACATCATCCTTCCAGGATACAAAAAAAGCTTCCTGCTCTTTTTCCTCCTTTATGACTTTGCGTTCTTTGCAAAAAGAGTTAAACATGGCATACTATAAAATTTTTACTAACCTTATTTATTTTCTTCAGTTCAGCCACACCTGAGAATGTTATGAAATGCGGACAAACCCATTGCCCACAAGACAAATCATTTCCTTTTAGAGAAACAGGACACCACATGAGCCATTGCAGAAAAGTCACCACCCCTCTCCCCCCAATCGTTAAGCAAAAACTCAAGCAGAGCAGCATCTTACTTGCCCTCCTGTTTTCCTTTTGCCTTCTGTTTCCTGGAATTGCTGCAGCAGTTGAGCAAAACACAAGCTATCTGCCACTTAAAATCAACAGCCCCACCAATCAGCAGGTTATTACAGAGCAGGCTGACAGTGCCCTAACCAACGCACTTTTCCCCACCTCATTTTCAATGCTAAGCAGGGAAGAGGCACAAAAACTTCTTGATTACTCCGGTGCCTGGCCCCCCGCGTCTGAAAATCTGCAAAAAATTGCAGCAACTACGGGGCTTGATTATGTGGCTGTTGGAAGTCTCACTGTTATTGGCGAGCAGATCAGCATTGACTATAAGGTTTTTGATCTTCTTTCTCCCGCTGCTCCGAAATATTACTATCGCCATGGCGAATCCATGGAAAATCTTGCTGGTACCCTTTCAGAAGTGATACGAGAAGTCATCGCTTATACTGAACGTGATTTTATTATTGCAACCATTACTCCCAGTGGCAACAAACGTATTGACTCCGGGGCCATTTCCCGCAAAATCAAAACAAAATCTGGTGATTTTTACAATCCAACCAGTTTGCGGGAAGACCTGAAGGCCATCTTCCAAATGGGTTATTTTGAAGACGTCCGCATTGAAGTAGAAGAAAGTGAGGCGGGAAAAGTCGTCACCTTTGAAGTAACTGAAAAACCCATTATCCGTCGCATCGAGTACTCCGGATTCGACGCTCTTGAAGAGAATGAAGTGTCTGAAGCAGCAAATATCGGTACGAACACCATCATCAATTCAAGCAAAATCAACAATGGAGTGGAAGCAATAAAGGCCCTTTACAAATCAAAAGGCTATTATAATACCACCGTTACCGCCCAAATAAGCTACCCCGATGAAGAACATGCCGAACTCCGTTTCGTTATTGTCGAGGGTGACAAGATTTACATTAAAGAGATTAAGTTTGTCGGCAACAAAAGTTTTGACAGCGATGAGCTTGAAGATATCATCGAATCGGGCACCAAGAACTGGCTCACCTGGCTCACCGAGGCAGGGCTGATGAAACAGCAGATGCTTGCCCAGGACGTGGCCAGACTTGGCTCTTTTTATAACAATCAGGGTTTTCTTGAAGTCAAAATTGGCAACCCACAAGTTGATCAGGAGGGTGAGTGGCTGTACATCACCTTCACCATTGAGGAAGGGCCTCGCTACAGAGTTGGAACTGTATCCTTTGCAGGTGACCTGATTGCTGACCAGCAGACATTACGCGGCCTCCTAAGCATCCAGAATCAGGAATTCATCAACCGTCAGATACTGCGTGAAGATGTCCTCAGGCTCACAGACTTTTATTCTGAAAGTGGCTTTGCATTTGCCGACATTCGTCCTAAAACACAACGATCAACAACCGGGGCCAGGGTAGATGTTCTAATCGATATCAGCAAGGGTGACCTTGTCTATATTCAACGAATTGCCATTAAGGGCAACAGCCGTACCCGTGACAATGTTATCCGCCGTGAGCTGAAGATTGCAGAAGGTGGCGTTTTTGACTCCAAAGCACTCCGAACCAGCACCCAACGCCTGCAACGTCTGGATTTTTTTGAAGAGGTAAACGTTGTTCCGGAACCTGCCCTTGACCCATCAAAAATGAATGTCACCGTAAATGTGAAGGAAAAATCTACCGGACAATTCAGTATTGGCGCTGGATACAGTTCAGTTGACTCACTTATGCTTATGGGTGAAATATCAGAAAACAACTTCCTCGGCCGGGGTGACAGGCTCTCACTTGCCGCCAATATCAGCGGAACCTCAAACCGTTACAATCTAAGTTATACCAACCCTCACCTTCGTGATTCTGATCTCTCGGTGGGTGCTGACCTCTTTGACTGGTTCCGTGAGTACGACGACTACGACAAGGATTCACAGGGTGGCGCCCTCCGTTTCGGATATCCGCTGTTTGAAAGAGTGCGCGGCTATGGAAGCTACAGTTATACCGATACAACCCTTACCAATGTGTCTGAATTTGCATCCCAGATTATTATTGATTCCATGGATATCAATATAACCAGTGCCGTCAAGTTTGGGATGGTCAGAGACACCCGTGACCGGATAACTGGTGCCAGTAGAGGATCAGAGAACTCCATTACAGTAAAATACGCAGGCGGGCCCTTTGGTGGGGATGCTGAATTCACAAAACTTGAAGCCCATACCAGCTGGTATTTCCCCATGCCCTGGACCACGGTATTCCACTTTAAATTAGCAGCCGGCCAGATCTGGGAAAATGAACCCGGGCAGCTTCCAGTTTATGAACGCTTTTACCTTGGCGGTATCAACACCATTCGTGGATTTGAGTATGGAAAGGCTAGCCCCATTGATCCTGTAACTGGTGACCGTATCGGTGGCGACAAAATGTGGTACACCAATATCGAATATGTATTTCCTCTCCTTACCGAGGCCGGAGTTCGTGGAGTAATTTTCTTTGATGCCGGTAAAGTTAATGCGGATGACGAAGACTGGACCCTTGACAGCTACAATAAGGGTACAGGCCTTGAGGTACGCTGGTTGTCACCCATGGGGCCCCTTCGCCTGGTCTGGGGTTACAATCTTGATCCCGAACCCGACGAAGACACCACTGTATGGGATTTCTCCATTGGTGGCTCCTTCTAAAAAAACTATCCACTTCATAAATTATTCTTCTGCCGGCTGCATGCACTCCATGCAGCCGGCACTTTTATTTAGCCCACATGCATACTTCATTTACCACAAGCCAGATTCCAAGCAGCACCACTCTCACTTATCCTTCACTACGTGGCAGCTCAAAATCACTTCTTGCTGCCCAGCAGGCCGAATCACAGCCCTGCTGCTGCATCGTTCCCGACGAGGAGATGGTAGCACAGGTTGAAGAAGACCTGAAATTCTTTACAAACCGTTCTGTTTTCACCTATCCCGGCTACGAGATTCCTCCCTACACTCCACTTTCCCCGGACCAGCTCACCACTGCCGCCAGGCTATCGACCCTGTACCGGATCCATGAAACCGAAAAAGACACTCCCTTCATTGTTGTGGTTTCAGCCGAGGCCCTGATGCGTCGTACATTACCGGGTAAAATATTATTTGATACTGCTGAGCTCCTCCTCTCAGGTGAGGAGTGTGACCGTGCCGAATTGATTATAAAACTCAACACTCTTGGATATGAACAAGTCAATCTTGTGCAGAGTGTCGGGGACTACTCCGTTCGTGGAGGTATACTCGACATCTTTCCACCTTCATTTCTGGCTGGCCAAGCAATCCATTCTTCCCCAATACGACTTGATTTCTTTGGTGATACCATTGAATCACTGCGTGGATTCAACCCAATCAGTCAACGTTCTATATCCGAGCTAGAAGAAGCGATTATCCTTCCGGCCAGTGACATCTGCTACCCCGCGCCATCCTCAGTCAGGATGAAATCGATCTTAGATACTTTTGACGAAGAGAGCCAAAGACTTAACTGGGACAGTGTCGAAAGCCTGAAGATTCGTGATCAGATAGCTTCTGGTCTACGCTTTGCCGGTATGGAGTTTTTCCTGCCCATTTTTTACCCCGGCAATGATCATGTTGACAGTCTCTTTAACTTTCTTCCTCAAGATACCTGCCTTATCCACTTTGCACCCGAAATGGAAGAGCAGTCCAGGGCCATGGTCCAAGAACGAATCATTAATAATTTTGAAGAAGCGACAAGTCTTCATACTCCGGCACTTGCTCCCACACAGATTTTTCTGCCTCCGGAAGAGACCACAACAAAAATGGCATCTTTTGCCAATATTCTCTGTTCCTCCTTCACCGATTCTCAAAAAGTCCACGCCTTAGCTGCTAGCAACCATCAGGTTCTAAAGCAGGACATAGGCCTGCAGCGTAAAGACCGCGGTCTGGTGCCACCGCTTTCCGATCAGATCCATGCCTGGCTGGACCAGGGAGATCAGGTCGTTCTCTGCTGCCGCTCACTGCGTCAGACCAAAACGCTTGCTGAACAGCTCGAGAAACATCAGCATACAATCCAACTACTTGAAAGCCCAGTAAACCTGAACACCTTCTCTAAATCTGCAGATTTCGAAATTCTCTACCTCTGTGATCAGCCTTTAAGTGAAGGTTTTTCTCTCAGCAGTCCCGCAATCCACTTCCTCTCAGAAAGTGAACTTTTTGGGGAAATGCGCATTGGCAACAAGAAGAAAACAAAGGAAAAACTTGGTGAGCCCATCCGCTTTTCCGAGCTCCATGATGGTGATGTGGTGGTTCATCGCGACCACGGCCTTGGCTTTTATCTTGGCATGGCCACACTTACCTTGCAGGGAGTGGTCAATGATTACATGACCATTGAGTATCGGGATGGTGACAAACTCTATCTTCCAGTTGACCGCCTTAATCTTATCAGTCGCTATGAAGGACTTTCAGACAAATCCCCGCGGATTGATAAGCTCGGTACCGGGTCATGGCGTGCGGCTAAAGCGAAGGTAAAGGAAGAGGTCTGGAAGGTTGCAGAGGAACTTCTTGAAATATATGCCAGACGTGAACTCCGTGAAGGCAGACGTTTCTCACAACCTGGTGAGCTCTACCATGAACTGGAGGAATCCTTTCCCTTTGACGAAACCATCGGTCAGGACAAGGCCATTACCGATGTTATCGATGATCTGACCAGTGAAAAGCCCATGGATAGGCTGGTCTGCGGTGACGTTGGCTATGGTAAGACAGAGGTCGCAGTACGAGCAGCCTTCAAGGTCGTGGAGGACGGCTTACAGGTGGCTATACTTGTTCCTACCACGGTGCTTGCCGAACAGCACGCCAAGACATTTAAGGAACGGATGCAGGGATTCCCGGTTACAGTCGAGTGCATCAACCGCTTTCGCACACCAGCTGAACAAAAACGAATCATTAAAGAACTGGGAAGCGGAAACATAGATATTATCATCGGAACTCACAGGCTCCTCTCCAAGGATATCAACTATCGGGACCTCGGTCTCCTCATCATTGACGAAGAACACCGCTTTGGAGTGAGCCATAAAGAGAAAATCAAACAAATCAAATCCGAGGTAGATATACTCACCCTCACGGCCACCCCCATCCCGCGAACTCTGCAGATGTCACTCCTCTCCATCCGTGACCTCTCTGTAATTTCAAGCCCACCTGAACATCGACGCCCCGTCAAAACCTTTGTTTCCCGATATGATGATCTGGTGATAAAAGAGGCCGTATTAAAAGAGATACGCCGGGGCGGCCAGGTCTTTTTTGTTCACAACCGGGTTAAATCCATTTACAAGATGGCAAGTACGGTTCAGGAACTTGTCCCCGAGGCCCGAATTGCCGTGGCCCACGGCCAGATGGGAGGTAAGGAACTCGAAGAGATTATGGTTCGTTTTGTCAACCGGGAGATTGATGTTCTGGTGGCAACAACCATCATAGAATCGGGCCTTGATATACCGTCTGCAAACACCATGATTATCAACCGTGCTGACATGCTTGGCCTTGCTGAAATCTATCAACTACGGGGCCGGGTAGGCAGATCATCCTCCCAGGCATTTGCCTACCTACTGGTACCATCGCTGGACAGCTTGAGCAAAGATTCCAGAGACAGGCTGCGGGCTCTGATGGAGTGCAATGAACTCGGTGGCGGCTTTAAGCTTGCCATGAGTGACTTGCAGATCCGGGGAGGTGGGAATCTGCTCGGTGTTTCCCAATCCGGACATATTGCCGCAATCGGCTATGATCTCTATCTTGATCTGCTCCAGAATACCGTGGCTGACATGAAGGCTCGCGCTGCGGCTGGCGGTGATAAAGCAATTACCTATGATATTCCAGAAGCTGAAATCAACCTTCAGATCTCTGCCTATATTCCCGAAACCTATATTCCTGACATCAGTCAGCGCTATATTGCCTATCGCCGCATTTCCGCACTCTCAACGGCTGATGCAGAGATCTACAATGACCTGCTTGAAGAACTTGCCGATCGCTATGGACCTGCCCCCGAAGAGACAAACAGTCTCTTTAAGATTGTTGCCCTTAAAAAGGAACTCGCCCTACTCGGAGTCAGCAAACTTGAAAAAGGCAAGGATGCCTTTGTCTTTTCGTTTACCGACAACACTCCTCTTGATCCTGCAAGTATTCTTGCCTATCTTCAACAGGGAAGTAAAAAGAGAAAAGGAACCCCACGACGACTTACTCCCGATGGAAGGCTTATTATCCCTGTCAATATTGACTCACCTGAACGACTGTTTACTGTGTTGCAAAAGACATTAACTGAGCTCAAGGGATTAACACAATAAAACGGATTTATATGACGCATGCACAGATACAGCCAAGCTTCTCCTGGTCCCAGATAGATACCATCCTCCTTGATATGGACGGAACCCTGTTGGATAAATATTTTGATGACCATTTCTGGGAAGAATATGTTCCTAAGATTTTTGCAGAAACCAACAGCCTTTCCGAGGAAGACGCCCGTAAAGTCCTTCTGCAGCGCTACCGGAAGGTGGAAAGTACCCTGCAATGGTGCGATCTGGACTACTGGTCCGAACAACTTGGTCTCGATATTCCCGAGCTGAAATGTAAAGTTGACCATCTGATCAAAGTACACCCCTATGTCATCGACTTTCTGAAATATATACGAAGCATCAACAAAGAAGTCCATCTGGTTACCAATGCTCATTCCAAAACACTGGATATAAAGATGCAGAAAACTGCACTGGGCTCACACTTTGATCGTATCGTCTGTGCTGAAGAGATTGGTTATGCCAAGGAGCAACCCGAATTCTGGCAACATCTGGAAGATCACCTTGGATACAACAAAAAACGTACTCTCCTCGCAGATGACACGGCAAAAGTACTGCATTCGGCCGGTCACTATGGGATGAGATTTCTTATATTTGTGGCTCGGCCCAGCTCACGTATCCCTGTAAATTTTTCTCCTGACTATGCATCGATCACCTATTTCAATGAACTGATATTCTGAGAAAAACATCACATAGCATACGCCTTTTCTTGTTGTAATGTATTCTTTATGGTAAGCTTTCCTATTACGAATGTAAAATAACCGTTATTTTAACAAACTATCAATCAAATACTTACACCTAGGAACTTTCAATGACACTCTCTCCCTATGAGGCAAAAGACCTCTTTCAATGGCTTACAGATAAAGAAGATATTCTGGTTCTCGACGTACGAAATGAAAAGGATTTCAACCGCTTCCAGGTCGAATCCCCATCATCCTTTGACATGATCAATGTCTCCTATTATGATTTTATGGAGATTGAAGATGAGAGCGTTGCCAAAGTTCCCAAGGGACGTTCGATACGCATTGTCTGTGCCAAAGAAGGATCTGCAAAATATGTGGGTGAAATTCTTGTCAAACATGGCTTTGACGATGTACGCTACCTCACCGGAGGCATCAAGACATGGGGTAATCTTCTTATTCCCATGACACTTCATGAGGGTGGAGACTACAATATCTACCAGTTTATCCGTCCGGGTAAGGCATCCTGTAGTTACGGCATCTCATCAGGAGCTGAAATGATGATCTTTGACCCCAGCCGCAACGTGGACTTTTATATAGATTTTGCCAAGGATAAGAACTGTACCATCACTAAAACCTTTGAGACTCATCTCCAGGCTGATTATATATCGGGCTCGCGGCAGATAAGCGAACAAACAGGAGCGCTTTTCTTTGGTGGAGCTGATTTTGACGGAACCAAAGCTGGTCATAAAGCTCTTACCAACAATGAAATCCACACATTCACCAATGGTGGCCCGCAAATCAAGGTGATGTTCACTCCAGGACATACTCCCGGATCTATTACCTATATCGTCGATAATACTTATATGATCTCAGGTGATACTGTCCTCATTCAATCCATAGGACGGCCTGATCTGGGTGGACAGGTCGATGACTGGGCGGTACTCCTTTTTAATACCATTCGGGACGTTGCAAAACTTAATGATTCCCTCCTTGTCCTCCCTGGGCACTATATGGACTGGAGCGAAGCAAACGAGGACCGCATCTTCTGCCAGCCATTTGGAGAGGTAAAAGATCGCAACAAAGAAGTCTTTGCCCTCACTGTAGAAAAGGACTTCGTCCAGTATATTAAAGATAATATGCGTCAGCAGCCACCGGAATATGCACTTATTCGCCTGGCCAATGCAAACACAGAACAGTATGACATCGACAAAGAAGAAGAACTTGATCTGGGAAAAAATGAATGTGCTGCAACGGCATACGCTAAAGCCCAGGCTGAAAAAGACGACAACTAGATAATAAAGCTTAAAGTTCTTGTTCTTTGTATTTTAAAATAAGTCCCCGCCTCTTGCCATAGAGGCGGGAATAGTACTTTTTAAGTAACTATTCAGGGAGGGGAACAGTCTCCATGTGCTCACTAATGTGTGGTCCACGCACGGTCACAACCCCGCATCGTAAAATTCCCGTAGAGATCCCGGAAGGTATCACTCCCACGGAGTTTTTTAACAGCCCGTGCAATCTCCGCCACCTGGCGCGTGAGAACGGTCTGCTCCGAACACCTGAGAACTTCCTTCTATACCGCAAAGCCATAGGGCACAGTAACCTCTTTGACACCTCCATCATTCTGGATTCATCACAGAACATTCTAGATCCCCTCGGACGCCCGGTGCGCCGTGACCAACTCAGTCCCCATGAGAACCTCGTCTTTTCCCGAATGACCCAGGTTGTCTTCGAATACATGCTGGAAAGATATCCTGACCCGGAACGTCATCTCCTCTTTTGCGGTGAGGCAAGTCTCGACGCCACCTGGCCCATCAGCAAACCGGGAGTTCCGAGTATTCGTATGATCCATAACCATTTCATGGTATTTGAAAATGCGACTCTACTGAACTCTCCAGCCGCCGCACATGACAATCCAAACCTGACAGACAGTGGTACTAACGGACTGTTCCTCGATTACCTGAGTGATGTGTATCTGAATTTCCTGGAAATTTTAGATCTCCATATACTCAAACCCATGGAGCCCAATCAGGCCAGACTCAAAAGTACCGGATACCCACAGGGGCTCCCAAGCTGGGAAGTACAGGGAGGAATGGAGGCATTGAAGCAAGGTGCATTCTGGAAAGAGTATGACATGGTGCTCCTTGGGTTTCTCGACTTTTACCGAACATTATTTTCTCTTGTTGCCTCCAATGCGGCAACCATACCAAAGGATGCTCATTATCCCGATCAAATTGAAAATATTTTGTTATTCAGCAACAAATTCCACAGTGCTGCTAGAATGCTCCGTTTACAGGTTCTAGAAGATCCTTTGTTTGCCAATGAAATTCGCTGGCGACCTGCCTACAAACAACTCCTCTATCGTGATGATAGCGGTCGCCTGATTGTCACCATTAGTCAAAACTCTGTGGGAAATGCCATCACCGAATTACTTGGTATAGTCATCAAACGTATCGATGACAGAGCGGCATATGAAAAAACAGAAAAAAACCTCGTAGACCAGCTTCTTCAGGTCAGAAGTCGTCTCGTACGATATAACCTCGGAACGCCCATCGCCGCCCCCTACTGGTCCAATGGATCATTTTCTCCTCAATAGCCACCACTCCGGGATAAAATTCATTGTAACTTGTATGATGATTTATTGAGTTAGAGTCGGAATTGCATAACGAATACGCTGGTAGGAAACTGGGGACATGACCCAATT